>NZ_JBSFRU010000040.1:0-29803 GCF_053589395.1 Nocardia sp. NPDC003345 | reverse complement strand
ATACCACACCGGCGCCCCCGGCGGCCGGATCCGCACCGACGGCGCCGGGTCAGCCGAGCAGACCGCCCAGCAGACCGCCGCTCTGGCCCGCTTCCTGCCCGCCACCGGTACCGCCGAGCATCCCGCCGGGCGGCAGCTCCGACGGCTGAACGATCACGAATCCGCGGCCGGAGAACGCGAGGGTGATCCCCTCGCCGGTGCTGCGGCCCATGAGCCGGCCCAGACCGAACGAATCGTTGCGCTTCACCCCGGTCTGCAGGCTGGACGACCAGGCGATCGCCGCCTGCGGATCGGCGTAGGTGGGCTGGTCGACATTGAGCACCACCGGGGTGCCGTGGCTGGTGATCGCGATCCGGCCGCGACCGCTGAACACACAGTTGAACAGGCCGGCGTTACTGGCGTATCCCGCCGCGCCCTGCACCATCCGGATGTCGTAGCCCAGCGTGGGATCGAACGCGAGCACATTGGATCCGTTGATGGTGAGTCCGTCGGTGCCGTCCAGGTCGATGATGTGCACATCCGCGGCGCCGTTGGCGACGAACAGGTCGCCCCGGCCGGATACCTTCATCAGCGGTACGCCTTCACCGGTGAGCCGCTGCTGGATGGCCCGGCCGATTCCTCCGGAACCCAGGGCCTGGAAATGCAGTTCGCCCTGGTAGGCGACCATCGATCCGGACCGGACCAGCGTTTCGCCGTTCACCCCGACCTTGATCATCTTGCCGCCCTGCTTCTGGATGCCCATACCGGACACCTCGGCATGGCGCGGGTCGAACAACTCGCTGTGCATCGGCGGAGCTCCTTGCTGAGAAGAGAAGGCGGGGGTGTGCTGCGGTGAATGCGCCGCCGGAGCGGGCCGGTCCGGGTAGGCAGGCGCGGGCTGCGCGGGATAGCCCTGGGCGGGCGGATAGGGCTGTTGCGGCGGCGGATAGCCCGGCGGCTGCGCCGGCCCCGGATAGGGCGTGCCGGAACCGGGCGGCGGATAACCACCCCCCGGGTGCGGCGCGGGATGACCGGACGGCGCCGGATACTGCGGTGCCGCCACCGGATTGGCGACCATCGTGGGATCGGTGCGCGACGGCGGCGGCGCCGAGGTGGGTGCCACCGGTTCGTCGTCGACGTTCACCCCGAAATCGGTGGCGATACCGGCCAGGCCGTTGTCGTAGCCCTGGCCGACGGCGCGGACCTTCCAGGTGCCGGCACGGCGATAGATCTCGACGCATACGACAGCGGTTTCGGTGCTGAGCCCCGAGACCGGGAAGGTGAGCGTGCCCTGCGGTCCGGTCACCGTCGCGGTCAGTGATCCCACCGACCCGAAGGTGGGCGGGCCGCTGCCGTCGAGACTGGCGGTGACCACCACCTTGTCGATATCGGCGGGTAGCACCGGGGTCTGCACATCGACGGCGTCACCGGCGCCGCGGCCGTGCCGGTAGGTGACTCCCGGCCCGGCCGGTTGGTTGAAGAACACGAAATCACCGTCGGAGCGCACCTTGCCGTTGCCCGCGAGCAGCAGAGCCGAGACGTCGACCGGCGCGGAACACGTCACCGTGACGGTCAGCCGGTCCCCCGGCGCGGGCCGGTTCTCCCCCGGAGCGAGCGTGCTCACCTCGAATCACCCCGGCCCCGTGCGCACCGCGAACGCCGTGTGGTCCGCGGGATACCCGGCCCGCGGCCGCGCATCCGTTCGATTTTCTGATCCACACCGACGAGTCTGACCGATACCGGCCGCACCGCGCCACCGCGAGACCGGACCCGCTGATACCGACCGCTCCCACCTGCGGTGACATCCGGCCGTCGGCTGTCCCGCGACGATCCGCGGCACCGCGCCGATCCTGAGAATTTTCACAGCATCCACACAGCCGCAGAACAGCACCCGACGGCACTCTGGAAGAGGACGAGTGGAACTCGGCATCAGGGAGGAACCCATGGTGGATATCGAGATCATCGGCAGCACCGTCACCGTACACGTCCGCGGCACCCATCGGGTGCTGTCGTTGTGCGAACGGATCACATTCGACCTCACCGACATCGTCACCGCGGCGCCGGCCGAGATCGACCTGCGCCCGCCCTGGGTACGCGCGCCGGGTGCGTTCTTTCCCGGTGCGATCGCCGCGGGTACCTTCCGCGGTAAGGGGCGCAAGGAGTTCTGGGACACCCTGTTCGGCGGCAAGGCCGTCCGGATCGATCTCCGCGGCACGGATTACACCCGGCTCGTCGTCGATGTGGACGACGTCGACACGGTGCTGCACTCGCTGCACCGCGCCGTCGCCGCCTGAGCGGCGCCCGATCCGCCGATCGGCCTCCTTCGCCGCGGGGCCGATCGGCGGATCATCGACGACACCGGACGCGGTGGGTGCCGCCTCCCGCCCGCGTCCTACTCCCCGGCGGTATCCGGCTCGGGTTTGGGCTGCCGGGTGACGAACCGCACCGTCGGCTCGACGATACGGGCGGCGATCGGCCCCACCACGGCCATCAGCAAAACGTAGGTGGTGGCCAGCGCCGCGAATTCGTCCGGCACCGCGCCCGCCGCCACCGCGAGACCGGCGATGACGATGGAGAATTCGCCGCGGGCCACCAGCGCCGCGCCCGCGCGCGCCCGGCCCAGCCGCGCCGACCCGGCGTGCGCGGCCGCCCACCAGCCCGTCGCGATCTTGGTGACCGTGGTGATCACCGCCAGCAGGATGGCCCATCCGAGCACCGGCGGAATACTGCGCGGATCGGTGGTCAGCCCGAACAGGACGAAGAACATGGCCGCGAACAGATCGCGCAGCGGTTCCAGGATCTTCGTGGCGCTGTGCGCGGTGGTATCGGATATCGCGATACCCAGCAGGAACGCCCCGACCGCCGCCGAAACCTGCAGGGAGGAGGCCACTCCCGCGACCAGCAGCGCCGACCCGAGCAGTTTCAGCAGGAAGATCTCGTTGTCCTCGCTGGCCACGATCGCCGAGACGTACTTGCCGTACCGGAACGCCACCACCAGCACGACCGTCACCGCCAGCAGCGCGATACCCAGCGACTGCAGGCCCGCGACGAACCCCAGGCCCGACAGCACCGCGGTCAGCACCGGCAGATAGGCAGCCATCGCCAGATCCTCGAAGACCAGGATCGACAGGATCACCGGCGTCTCGCGGTTACCGAGCCGGCCGAGATCGTTGAGGACCTTGGCGATGATGCCCGATGAGGAGATGTAGGTGACGCCCGCCATGGCGAGCGCACCCGTGGGCCCCAGCCCGAGCAACAGTGCCACGATCACGCCCGGCGTGGCGTTGAGCACGAGATCGAGCAGACCGGCCATCCAGGATCGGCGCATACCGGTGAACAATTCCGCCGCGCTGTACTCGAGACCGAGCAGCAACAGCAGCAGTACGACACCGATCTCGCTGGCGAGTGAGATGAACTCACCGGTCTCGTGTAGTTGGAGGAAACCTCCTTCCCCGAATACCAACCCGCCCAGCAGGTAGAGAGGAATGGGGGACATCCCGATCCGGGCCGCGATCCTCCCGAGCACTCCGAGCCCGAAGAACACCGCCCCCAGCTGGATCAGCGCCAGCGCGTCCGCATGCATCGCCTTGGTATCAGCCGTCTTTCAAGATATCGGCGGCGCTGTCGAGACCATCGGCGGTCCCCACCACGATGAGCACATCGCCGCCGGTGAACACGAAATCCGGGCCCGGCGCGGGCATGGCCTGCCCCGCGCGCATCACCGCCACGATGGACGTTTTGGTCCGGGTCCGCATCCTGGTCTCGCCCAGGGTCCGCCCGTCGTAGGGCGAATTCTCGTTGACCGGCAGCTGCCGGGTGTTCACACCGGCCATATCCCGGTGGTCGTTGCGCAGCTGGCCGACCAGTTGCGGAGCGCCCAGGAGATTCGCCAGAGTGCCGGCTTCGGCCTCGGTCATCGGGATCTGCGTGGTCGCATCGGGATCACCGATCTTGGTGAAGATCAGGTCGATGGTCCCGTCCTTGTGATCGACGACCCCGATCCGCCGGCGCACCGCGGTGAGCGGAAAATCCTTGCGTACGCCTATACCCGGCAGGGGTGTCACTTCGACGTTCACGATGTCACCTTAACTCGACTGTGAGTGTGGGCCGATAGCCGCACACACCCTAGCGCTACCCGGTGACGCGCGGTTCCGAAACACCGGCGAGTACCAGCGTGGGCGCCGCGCGGCTTCGGGATCATGCCTCGGTGAGGCCGCGCATCCGGTGGGCCTGCTCGGCTGCCATGACGACGTGGCGCATCAGCAACGCGGTGGTCACCGGCCCCACGCCGCCGGGGACCGGGCTCAGCGCCGCGGCGGTACCGCGGACCGATTCGGCGTCCACATCGCCGACGATCTTCCCCTCGGCGGATTCGTTGGTGCCCACATCGACGACCACCGCCCCGGAGCGTACGTTCGCGCCGGTCACCAGCCCGATCCGGCCGGCGGCGGCCACCACCACATCGGCGGCCGAGGTGACCGCGGGCAGGTCGGCGGTGCGCGAATGACAGACGGTCACGGTGGCGTTCTCGGCCAGCAGCAGATGCGCCAGCGGTTTGCCCACCACGTTGGAGCGGCCGACCACGGCCACGTGCCGCCCTTCCAGCGGGATTTCGTGATGTTTCAGCAATTCGACCACCGCCTCCGCGGTCGCCGGCGCGAACCCGGGCGACCCGGCGGTGAGCAGTCCCAGCGACAGCGGGCTCACCCCGTCCACGTCCTTCGGGGCCGCGATCGCCGGGGACACCTCGTCCAGGGCGACCCCCGCGGGCAGCGGGGTCTGCAACATGATGGCGTCGGTCTCGGGGTCGGCGCTGCGGACCGACAGTTCGGTGCGCAGGGCCTCGGCGGTGGCGTCGGCGCCGAGATCGATGATCTCGCAGTCGATGCCACGGTTGGCGGCCGATTTCTTGAGCGAGTTCACGTACCACGCGCTGGCCGGATCGTCGTTCGCGACCACCAGCGCCAGCCGCGGCGCGCGGCCCGCCTGCTCGGTGAGCGTTTTCGCCCGCGCCGTGGTTTCGGCGTTCAGGGATGCGGCGAGGTCTTTCCCGGTCAACGTTGCGGTATCCACGGGCGTTCAGCCTAGCCCCGCCCCGTCCCGGGATCCGCGACCGGCGTCGCCGGGAGTTCGGGACATGTCACGAATCGGACAGCGGCAAATCCCGGGTTCGGGTTGCGCCGGGATCTAGGGTGGGTGGCCACATATACCGCAACCCTCAGTTCACCCCCCGATCGAAATCTACGAAAGCCCAGCTCCCCCGTGGAAAGGTGTCGCCGTAGTGCACAATCGCAGAGGTCACAGAAGTCTGCAGTATCTGGTGGCGGTCTCCGCCGCCGCGAGCGTTTCCCTGGCCGGTTTCTTCGGCTCTCCCGCGTATGCCAGTCCCGAAACGGACGCCCTGTACAACACCGCCCAGCGTCATTTCACCGACGGCGACTCCATCGCCGGCCGGGCGGCGCTCAACGATCTGATCGGCCGCGACCCCACCGACGCCGAGGCGCTCTCGCTGCAGGCCATCTGGTCGCACTACGCCGGCGATATCCCGGCCATGAACGATGCGATGGGGCGGCTGCGCGCCGTCGACGGTGGTATGGCCGCCGGGACCGACCGCGTTCTGCACGCCGTCGGGGCGGGTATCGCCACCCTCCCCAACCCGTTGCCGGCCCTGGTGGGCCCGCAGACCGGAATCGTGGTCTTCGGCTTCGGTCTGCTGCCCGACGGCACCCCCCGGCCCGAATTGGTCGAACGCCTGCAAGCCGCCTGGTTGCAGGCGCTGGCCTCCCCGTTCTCGCCCATCGTGGTCAGCGGGAACAACCCCAGCAACGGCATCACCGAGGCCGAAGCGATGCGCAATTGGCTGGTCGGGAGGGGTATTCCGGCCAACCGCATCCATGTGGAGAACCGCGCCGGTTCCACGGTCGCCAACGCACTGCTCAGCGCCGAGATCCTGCACGGCCTGGGGATGAACAGCGCGGTGGCCGTGACCTCGCCGAACCATATCCGGCGGGCCGTCGCCGATCTCTTCGTCGCCGGGATCCCCGTCGTGGGTGCCACGACTTCGCTGAACCAGCTGGTCTCCCAGCTGCCACCGCCGAGCAAACAGGCGCAGTACAGCATCTACCTCGACGCCACCCGCACCTTCCGCCTCAGCACCAGCCGCTGATCCGCCCGCGCGACGCCGCGCGGGTCATACCGACGCCACCGCCGACCGGATCCGGTCGGCGGCCTCGTCGGGTGGGATATCGGCGATGAACGCGCCCATCGCCGATTCGGAACCGGCCAGATATTTGATCTTGTCGGCGCCGCGCCTGATGGAGGTGAGCTGCAGGTGCAGGCGGACGGCGTCGCGTCCGGTGTGGACCGGCGCCTGATGCCAGGCCGCGATATAGGGGGTGGGATCGTCGTAGAGGGCGTCGATGCCGCGCAGCAGCCGCAGGTACAGCGTGGACAGTTCGTCGCGTTCGGCCTCGTCGGTGGCCGCGAGATCGGGGATCTGCCGGTGCGGCAGCAGATGCACTTCGATCGGCCAGCGCGCCGCGAACGGCACGAAAGCGGTCCAGTGCCGGCCTTCCAGCACCACCCGGCCGCCCGCGCGTTCGGTTTCCAGTACGCGCTCGAACAGATCGGGGCCCAGTCGGCGGACCGAGTCGAGCAGGCGGGCGGTCCGGGGTGTCACATATGGGTAGGCGTAGATCTGGCCGTGCGGATGTGGCAGCGTGACACCGATCGCCCGGCCCCGGTTCTCGAACGGGAAGACCTGTTGCACCCCGGGCAGCGCCGAGAGGTCGGCGGTGCGGTCGGCCCAGGCCTCGATCACGGTGCGGGCCCGGCTCGGGGTGAGGTCACCGAAGGAGCCCTCGTGTTCGGGGCTGAAGCACACCACCTCGCAGCGCCCGACCGCCACGCGCTCGCGCCCGAAACCGAGCGCGGTCATATCCTCGAGGCCGTCCGGCGCGGGCGGTTCGCCGGGCACCGCGGGCGGCAGGGCGGGGCCGAACGACGGTGAGCGGTTCTCGAAGACGGCGACATCGTAGTTATCCGGTATCTCCGACGGATTCCCCGGCGTCTGCGGGGCGAGAGGGTCGAGATCGGCCGGCGGCAGTACCACCCGGCTCTGCCGGGCAGCCGCGATGGAGATCCATTCCCCGGTGAGCACATCCTGGCGCATCACCGCGGTGGGCGGTCTGGGTTCGAGCCGCCGGGTGTCGATCCGGCGCTCCGGCCCCAGCCGGGTATCGGCGTCGTCGTAGTAGATCAGGTCGCGACCGTCGGCGAGGGTGGCGGTGCGCTTCACGATACGGGTGGGCACGCCTCACGATAACCAGCTCGTGGCCCCGGCCGGTCCAATCCATCCCGGCGGGTTGGCGCGGCCCGGGCCCGCGAACCTCCGGGCAAAGCGCGTCGGCAATCGCCTTGCCATTCGACATCCGATTGGTTATGGTCGAACAGACTAAAACAATGCGGAGGTGATCCCCGATGGGATACGGCAATTGGGACCACAGCGCGTACCGCGCCGCCGAGGACTACCGGGCGAGCCACGGTATCGATGATTTCGGCTATACCGCGGAGCTGCGGAATCGGCCGTACGACACCTGGACGGTGCATCCGGACCTCGATCCCTTCGGTGTGCGGACGCGCGAATGCCGGGATTCGGCCGAGCACGGGAATTCGCTACCGATCGCGGTGCTCTTCGATGTCACCGGATCGATGGGCCGGGTGCCGATCATCATGCAGCGCAAACTCGGGAAACTGCACGGACTGCTGCGCGACAGGGGCTACGCCGACGATCCGCAGATCCTTTTCGGGGCGATCGGCGACGCCGATACCGACCGCGCGCCCCTGCAGGTGGGGCAGTTCGAATCCGACAACCGGATGGACGAACAACTGCGCACGATCCTGCTGGAGGGCGGGGGCGGCGGGCAGAAGTCCGAAAGCTACGAACTCGCGGCGTATTTCATGGCCGAGCACGTGGTCACCGACGCCTGGGAGAAACGCGGCGCGAAGGGTTATCTCTTCCTGATCGGCGACGAACTCAACAAACCCCGGCTGGCCTCTCGCCATATCCGCGCCGTCCTCGGTGACCATATCCGCACCGATATCTCGGTGGAATCCATCTACCGTGAACTCGCCGAGCGCTGGCATATCCACTACATCCTGCCGAATCAGTCCTCCTACTACCGCGACCCGGAGATCGCGGCGCACTGGCACGGGCTGCTGGGGCAGAACTTCCTGCGGCTCGACGATCCGGGCGCGGTCTGCGAGCTCATCGCGCTGACGATCGGCCTGGCCGAGGACCGGGTGGATATCCGCACCGGGCTGGCCGATCTGCGCGATGTCGGATCCGCGGACGAGGCGGCGGCGGTCGGGCGGGCGCTGCGGCCCCGGGCCCCGAAGGCGCTGCCGGAGGCGGGCCGGTGAGCATGGCCGGCCGGCCCGGGGATCATCTGATAGTCGTCGATCTCGGTTTCGGCGACGCCGGTAAAGGCGCGACGGTGGATTGGCTGTGTTCGCCGGAGGCGGATCTGGGCGTGGGCGCCGTGGTCCGTTTCAACGGCGGCGCGCAGGCCGCGCACACGGTGATGACCGCGGCGGGTCATCACACGTTCGCCCAATTCGGTTCCGGGACGTTCTCGGGGATACCCACCCTGCTTTCGCGACACACCCTGGTGGATCCGATCGCCCTCGCCGGCGAGGCACGGCAGCTGGTCGCGGCGGGGGTCGCCGATCCCCTGTCGCTGCTGTCGGTGGACGAGCGCGCCCTGCTGGCCACGCCGATCCACGGCGCCGCCAACCGGGCCCGGGAAGACGCCCGCGGCACGGCACGGCACGGGTCGTGCGGGATGGGAATCGGGGAAACCGCCGCCTACGCGCTCGGCCACGACGCGCCCCGGGTCGCGGATTGCCTGCGTCCCGACGTTCTACGGGAAAAGCTCCGCTCGCTCGCCGCCCACTACCGGCCCCTGCTGGAAGGCGGCGGCCACCGCCACGACAGCATCGATACCCTGGTCGATGTCTATCGCGAGTTCGGCCGGGCGGTGCGTATCTCCGGCCCCGACGAACCCGCCCGGCTCGCGCGGCGCGGGCGGCTGGTCTTCGAAGGCGCACAGGGGGTGCTGCTCGACGAGTGGCGCGGGTTCCATCCGCACACCACCTGGTCGACGGTCGAACCGCGGAATGCGCGGGCCATGGTGGCCGGGCTGGGCGCCACCGCGGCCGTACTGGGCGTCACCAGGACATACGCCACCCGTCACGGCCCGGGCCCCTTCCCCACCGAGGACGCTCGCCTGCGAATACCCGAAGCGCACAACGGTGCGGGCGTCTACCAGGGCGAGTTCCGCCGGGGCCATCTCGACGCGGTACTGCTCCGCTACGCCGTCGAGGTCTGCGGCGGAATCGACGGGCTGGTGGTCAACCATCTCGACGCCGCCCATCACGGACTCGTCGCGACGGCCTACTCGACCGCCGAGGGACCCGGGTGGGCGCCCGCTCCGGGCCGGTGGCGGGATCTGGCGTATCAATCCGCGCTGACCACCCGGCTCATGACGGCGGTGCCGGTGCTCACCGCCCTGCCCGCGGACCCGGTCCCCTGGCTCGAACACAGTCTCGGCGTACCGGTCGTGCTGACCGCCGCCGGACCCGGCCGCGCCGACCGCACCCCACGCGCGCCGTTCCCGGCGACCGCGGCCACCGGGACGGCACCGGGCACGGGCCGGACGGCCGCGCCGGTGCCGTGATACCGGGAACAGTGCGTAACCGGTACCCCGGTAACGAGAACGGCCCCGGCGGCATCGGATGCGGCAGTATGGGGCCCGTGGACCAATCGGCGGTATCGGTGGATGTCGTGGCGTTGCGGTTCTGGGCCGACGACGCCGCGGTTACGTTCGGGATCGCGGCCCGCGGCCACGAACCCTTCACCGGGCAGGTGGCATTACCGGGTGTACTACTCGGCCGGGGCGAACGGCTGGCCGATGCGGCCGCGCGCGCGGTGCGCACCAAACTCGGCGTCCCCGGCGGCGCCCTCGGCCCGGTCGGGCAACTGGTCACCTTCGACGAACCCCATCGCGATCCGCGCGGCCCCACGCTCTCCATCGTCATGTGGGCGGTGACCAGTCCGCACGAGGGTCCGGCCGAATGGGTCTCCTTCGACGACACCCCGGCGCTCGCGTTCGATCACAACAGCATCGCGGCCGCCGCCCGCGGCCGGCTCTGCGGACTCCTCTGGAAGGACCTCACCCTCACCCGGGCGCTGCTGGGCACGCAGTTCCCGGCCACCCGGGCGGTGGACCTGACGGCCTCCCTACAGGGATCCCGGCCCGACGCGGCCAATCTCAACCGGACCCTGGCCGGGATCCCCGGGCTGGCGAAAACCGCAGAACGGCGGCGCACCAAGGCCACCGGCCGGCCGGCCGCGGTCTGGGAGTTCAGCCCGGAGCCATCCGGCTGAGGTGCTCCCATTTCCGCCGCTCCCCGGCGCGCATCTCCTCCAGCTCCACCACCTGGTCGAAGGACGCGGCGCCGACGATCACGAACCGCGGCGGATCCGCGAGACCGGCGAGTTCGAGGATCGCCGGAACCGCGGTGGCGGGATCGGGTCCGGCCTCGTCGCCCCACATCGCCGCCAATTCGTCGCGCAGGCCGTCGTAGGGTGCCAGTGGCGCGGTGGCCGTGCTACCCGCGGTGAACAACCCGGTGTCGTATCCGCCCATCTGCACCGCGGTGACCTTGATACCGAAACTCTCGACCTCCATCGCCAGGGCTTCGCCGAATGATTGGAGGGCGGCCTTACCGGCGCCGTAGAAGCCCACCGACGCCATTCCACCGCCGGCGCCCATCGAGGTGATCTGCAGTATCCGCCCGGACCCCTGCTCGCGAAGCCGGGGGACCACCGCCTGGGAGACCCAGACGGCTCCGAAGAAGTTGACGTCGAGGTGGGCGCGGATCTGCTCCTCGGTGGCCTCTTCCGCCATGCCGTACAGCATCGTTCCCGCGTTGTTGACCACCACGTCCACCCGCCCGAAGGCGGCGAAGGCCTTTTCCACGCCGTCGAATACGGCGTGCCGGTCGGAGACGTCGAGGGAGAACCGGACCAGGGTGTCCGGGTGGGCGGCCGCCAGATCGTCGAGCGGCGCGATGGTGCGCGCGACCGCCACCACCCGGTCGCCCAGGGCGAGCGCCGCTTCGGTGAAGGCACGGCCCAGACCTCGCGAGGCTCCCGTGATGAACCAGACTCTCGCAGTAGCAGTCACAGCGACTTCTCCTTCCTTACGAGACGAACCGTCTCGTTTCGACGTGACGAGTATGCGATGCGGTCGATCGCTTTGTCAAACGAACCGTTGCGTCTCGATCGATGGGTAGGCTCGATGCCGTGAGCAGCACCCAGCACCCGGAGCCTTCCCGGCGCAGCGAACGCTCCCGGCAGGCGATCCTCGCGGCGACCCGCGAACTCATCTCCGAATCCGGCTACGCCAAGGTCTCCATCGAGGCGATCGCCGCCCGGGCCGGTGTGGGGAAGCAGACGATCTACCGCTGGTGGCCGTCCAAGGGCGCGGTGATCTTCGATTCCTTTCTCGCACTGGGGGAATCCGATGAGGGGTCCGGGATCGAACTCCCCGATTCCGGCGACCTCGAGGCCGACCTGAAACTGGTCCTGCGGGCCACGGCGGCGGAATTCGCCGACCCCGATTTCGAACGGCCGATCCGTGCGCTGAACGGCGAACTCGTGCACGACCCCGAACTGGCCGCGCTCTACCACGAGAAACTGGCCGGCCCCATGGACGAGGCCAAGAAGGCCAGGCTGCGCAGCGCGCAGCGCGCGGGACAGCTGGCCGCCGACGCCGATCTCGATCTCGTCCTCGAAACGCTCTACGCGCCGCTGTTCCAGCGCTGGCTACTGCGGACCGGCCCGCTCACCGCGGATTACGCGGACGCGCTGGTCGATATCACCCTGCGCGCGTTCCGCCCCTGACCGCGGGAAGACATCCCGCGTTATTTCCGTGCGCGGCCGCCGCGGGCTCGACAGACTGACGGCATGACCGCGTTCGATACCGATGCCGTCGCCGGCCGGCTCCGGGCGGCGGGATGCGTCTTCGCCGAGGAGGAGGCACAACTACTGGCGACCGCCGCTCGCACCGAGGCCGAGCTCATCGGCCTCGTCGAGCAGCGGGTGTCCGGTATCCCACTGGAGTACCTCCTGGGCTGGGCCGAATTCAAGGGAATCCGGGTGGCGGTGCGGCGCGGGGTGTTCGTCCCACGGCAGCGGTCGGCACTACTGGTCGACGAAGCGATGGCACTGGCCGCCCGGCGGGCACCGCGCACCGTCGTGGACCTGTGCTGCGGTTCGGGCGCACTGGGGCTGGCGCTGCTCACCGCATCGGCCACCGGCCCGGCACCGCCGCCGGATCTGTTCGCGGCCGATATCGATCCGGTGGCGGTGGGCTGTGCCCGGGAGAATCTCGCGCCGGTGGGCGGCCGGGTGTTCGAGGGCGACCTCTTCGACCCGCTCCCCGCGACACTGCGTCACCGCGTCGACATCCTGCTGGCCAATACCCCCTACGTCCCGACCGGGCAGATCGCGCGGATGCCGCCCGAGGCCCGCGATCACGAACCACCCGCCGCGCTCGACGGCGGGCCGGACGGATTGGACCTGGCCCGCCGGACCGTCGCCGCGGCACCGGCCTGGCTGGCACCCGGCGGCAGTCTCCTGATCGAGATCGGAGCCGATCAGATAACCGAGACCACCGCGCTACTCGCCGCGGCGGGATTGGACCCGCGTATCGCCCGATCCGGAGACCGGGCGGCCACCGTGGCCATCGGCACTATTTCCGGCCGGTGAATTGGTCCATGGAGTGATACACGCCGACAGTGTTCAGGAACAGGTCCCGTAGCTTGATCGGCAGCACACCCGAGAGCGCCTTGTTCAGCCGGGAGGTCCACGGCAGGATCACCACCGGGGTGCCCTTCTTCATCTCCGCCCAGGAGGTGTCCACCACCTTGTGCTGGTCGAGGATGGGGGTGAGCCAGAAACCCTTGGCGCCTTCGAACATTCCGGTGTCGATATAGGTCGGGCAGACCGTGGTGACCCGCACGTGGGCGTGACCGGCCTGCTGCAGTTCGATCCGCACCGAATCCGACCAGCCCAGCGCCGCCCATTTCGAAGCGGCATACACGCTCATCCGCGGATTGTGCACCAGACCGGCCGAGGAGGCGATGGTCAGTACCCGGGCCGCGCCGGTACCGGCCACCATCGCGGGCAGGAACTCGAGGGTCACATACATCGGCGCGAGGGCGTTGATGGCCATCGTGCGGTCGATATCGTCGCGGTCCTTCGTTTCCCAGAAGTAGGTGTTGCCGCGCACGATACCGGCATTGTTGACCAGTACGTCGATATCGCCCACCTGCTGCCGCACCGCGTCGGCGGCCGCCGTCACCGCGGTCCGGTCGGAGATATCGACCCGGTGGGTATGCACGGTGCCGCCGGCGGCGGTGAGCTCGGCGGCGGTCTCGGCGAGCGCGGTCTCGTTGATATCCCAGAGCACCACCGCGGCGGCGCCCTCGCGCACCGCGCGCTCGGCGAACAGTTTGCCCAGGCCCATGGCCGCGCCGGTGATCAGCACCTTCTTACCGGCCACTGTATCCAGTTTCATCGTTGGCATTCCTTGTCGTCCTGCAGAACCGGTCCGGCAGTGGCCTACTTCTGCCGCAGCGTCTTCATCACCCGGAAGTAGAGTGTCATGGTTTTGGCCCAGGCCGCCTCCGACATCCCCGGCAGCGGCGCGATCGGCAGCATCCGCTGGACCGCGATGGTCTGGGTGTCGACGTACTTCAGCAGCCCCTCCGGCCCGTGCCGGCGACCGGTGCCGGAGATCCCCACCCCGCCCGACGGGGCGTCGGCGCTGCCCCAGGCGGCGATGAAACCCTCGTTCACGTTCACCGAGCCCGCGTTGATCCGGGCGGCGAATTCGCGGCCCCGCGCGGCGCTACGGGTCCAGACGCTGGCGTTCAGCCCGTAGGGGGTGTCGTTGGCCTGTTCCACGGCCTCGTCGTCGGATCGCACCTTGTAGAGCGAGACGACCGGGCCGAACGTCTCCTCGCGGTAGACGGTCATCGCGGAGGTGACATCGGCGAGCACGGTGGGTTCGTAGAAGTAGGGGCCGAGGTCCGGCCGGTGGGTGCCGCCGGCCAGCACCGTGGCGCCCTTGGCCACCGCGTCGTCGACATGCGCGCGCACGGTATCGAGCTGCCGCTGGAAGGTCAGCGAACCCATATCGGTGGAGTAGTCCAGCGGTGAGCCGAGTTTCAGCGCCCGGACCGCCGCGACGAATTCGGTGGCGAACCGGTCGTAGACGTTCTCGTGGACGTAGATGCGTTCCATGGATTCACACAGCTGGCCGGCCGACGCGAAACTGGCCCGCACCGCCGTTCTGGCCGCGGCCACCGGATCGGCGTCGGAGAGGACCAGTAGCGGGTTCTTTCCACCCAGCTCCAGCGAACAACCGATCAGCCGCTCCCCCGCCTGCCGGCCGATGGTGCGGCCGGTGGCGCTGGAACCGGTGTAGTCGACGTAGTCGGCCCGGCCGATGATCTCGCCGCCGATCACCGATCCGCGACCGAGCACGATCTGCCAGAGATCCTTCGGCAGCCCGGCCCGGATGGCGGCGTCCACGGCCCACAGCGCGGTGAGCGCGGTCTGGTTGTCGGGGCGTCCGACCACCGCGTTACCCGCGACCAATGCGGGCAGGGCGTCCGATACGGCCAGCGCCAGGGGGTAGTTCCACGGCGAGATCACCGCCACGACCCCCTTGGGTCGCTGCCGTACCTGCACATCGGTGAGAACGGGCAGCACACCGCGCGGATTGCGCCGGGCGAGCAGTTTGGGGGCGGTGGCCGCGTAGTACCGGGAATTGACCGCGACATCGCCGACCTCGTCGAAGGCATGGGCCCGCGATTTCCCGGTTTCGGTCTGCACGATATCGAGGACGGTGTCCTGTTCGGCCAGCACCAGATCGTGGAAACGCCGCAGCACCGCGGCACGCTCCCGGACCGGCACCCGGGCCCACTCCCGCTGGGCGGCGCGGGCCCGCTCGAACGCGGCCTCGATATCGGCCACCGAGGACTGCGGCAATTCGGCGATCCGCTCCCCGGTGGCCGGCGCGTCGACCGTGACAGCGGGCGCCCCGCCCGCCGCGGCCCGGGCGAGCAGCGGTTTCACCAGCTCCGGGGTCAGTGCACCGGTGGCGGGACGCTGGGCGGTCGTCATGGTCGGCGTCTCCTGAGCGAGTCCGCGTCGGGGGGATTCCCACGACGCACGGATTAATTGAACAGTGGTGTTAGAGTAATGCCCGTGCCGCATGCCGTGTCAAGGGCTCCGTTTCCCGCAACAGCCCGAACCCGCCGGGCACTGTGGGATGTCACATCCGGGCCGGGACTCGCGTCATGAGCGAGCGCGCGAGCGAGCATCCGGCACCGGCGACCGATTCCGGGCCGCCGCGGCGCGGACGCCCGCCGCAGACACGCGAGCAGGCCGATCAGGTGCGGGCCCGGATCGTGCGGGCGACCGCCGAGGTGTTCACCCGCAACGGTTCCCGGGGCCTGAGCGTCGCGCAGATCATCGACCAGGCCGGGCTGTCCCGCCCGACCTTCTACCGCTACTTCGCCAACGCCACCGAACCCCTCAACGCCGTCCTGGAGGTGTCCAACGCCGGCCTCGTCGGGGGGATCGCCGCGGCGCTCGAGGCGAGCGGCGAGGGCGTGGAACTGGGTATCCGGCTCATCGACGCCTACCTCGACTGGGCCCGCGGCCACGGGGCGATGCTGCGCCCGCTGTTCGCCGAACTACACGATCCGGGTTCGCCGGTGTCGGCGTTCCGCAACGACGCCCTCGACGGGATCCGCGCGATCGTGCGAACCAAATTCGGGGAACTCGGCCGGCCGGTGCCGGCCCCGCTGGACCTCGACGCGGCGCTGCATGTCTGCGAATACGTGGTCTACCGGATCTCCGACGCCTCGGAGCCCGGGCGCGAACCGGCCGCCGAAACGGTGGCCGCCGCCCGGCTCACCATGATCCGGGTGGTCCTGGCCACGCTCGGCAATACCGACGACGTGCTGTACGCGATGGCGCTACCGGGTATCTTCCCCGCGGCCGGCACCGCCACGGACTGAACCGGCCCCGCGGCCGTCACGGTTGCGGATCGGCCTCCGCGATATCGAGACTCAGGCCACTGGCGCGCAGGACATGCCTGTCGATCGCGGCGCGAATCGCCTCCTCGGTGCCCAGGATCCGCACATGCCGGCGCGCACGGGTGATCGCCGTGTACAGCAGCTCACGGGTGAGCAGGGTCGACCCCGGCTCCGGCAGAACCACGGTCACGGCGTCGTACTGGCTGCCCTGGCTGCGGTGGATGGTCATGGCGAATACCGTGACCACCGAGGGGAACTGGGTGGGATGCACCAGATACGGTTCGTCACCGCGCTGCAGCGCCACCCGCAGCGTCCCGTCCGGGCGGCGCAGCACCACACCGGTATCGCCGTTGTAGATCCGGGCCTCGTGATCGTTGGCCGTCACCAGTAGCGGCTGTCCCGGATACCAGGTGCCTGTACGGGACTCGGGGCCCGCACCGGCCGCCGCCGCCCATTCGGCGGCCGACCGATCCCAGTGCTCCACCCCGTAGGGTCCCCGGCGGTGCGCGCACAGCAGACGATGGGATTCGAAGGCCCCGAGGGCGCCGGCGGCATCACCGTCCAGCGCGGCCTCGGTCACCCGCTGCGCGGTGGAGACGACATCGGCCCGGACGGCGGCGATTTCGTCCGGGCCGAGCAGTTCGAGCATATCCCCACCGGCGCGCAGCAGTTCCAGCGCGGTCTCGGTATCGCCGGCCCGCACCGCGACCGCGAGATCGGCGATGCGGCCACCGAACCGGCGGCCCCGAGTGAGCCGGACGATACCGCCGCGCAACCGGATCCGCTCCGCCTCGGTGAGCGCCTCGGGATCGGCGGGCCCGCCCGGATCCCCGGTACCCGCGAGGGCATCGAATGCCGGATCGGTGCCCGCCTCGAACGGCGAGGCGACCAGATCCGCGAGCACCGCGCCCGCGTCCACCGACGCCAGCTGGTCCGGGTCACCGGCCAGGATGAGCCGGGTGTCCGGGCGCAGCGCGGCCAGCAGCCGGCTCATCATGGTCAGTGACACCATGGAGGTCTCGTCGACCACCACCACGTCGTAGGGCAGCCGGTTGTGCTCGTGGTAGCGGAACCGGGTGGTGCGGCCGCGCTGCCAGCCCAGCAAACGGTGCAGGGTCGCGGCCGACAGTTCCGGCAGGCCCAGCTCCGCGGCCTGGTCGCGCACGGCCTCCTGGAGCCGGGCCGCCGCCTTACCGGTCGGGGCGGCCAGCGCGATCCGCAACGGCGCCGCCCCGGGAACGGCCGGGGCATGCGCCACCAGCAGGGCGAGAATCCGCGCGATGGTATGCGTTTTCCCGGTTCCGGGGCCGCCCGCGACCACGGTGGTCCAGTGGGTGGCGGCCAGCACGGCGGCCACCCGCTGACGGTCCGGCGCCGGCCCCGGTGACCCGAAGAGGCGGTCGAGTTCGCGGCCCACGACCTCCAGGTCGACGGCGGGCCGGGCGGCCGCCCGGGCCGTGAGCACCCGGCGGATGATCTGCTCCTGCCGGTAGTAGCGATCCAGATACAGCAGCGGGCCGCTGCCGTCCCGGGCCGGATCGACCAGCCGGAGGGGACGCAGCGGGCCGGCCTCCCCACCCCGCACCAGCACGCTCTCGCGCAGGGCGTCCACCACGGCGACCTCGTCGGGCCAGGGCAGCTCGGCCGGGTCCACCGCCTCGGCCCGCTCGTCCTCGGCGTCCACGCCGATCTCACGCATCCGGCTCAGGTCCAGGCAGACCGATCCCGAACGCACCGCGCGCACCGCCAGCGCCGCGGCGAACAGCACCAGTTCCCCGCTTTCGCCGCCGAGCCGGCCGAGCCGCTCCGCGACGTGCACATCCGCCGCGCCGAGAACTCCGGCCTCGTTGAACTCCCGCAGCATCCCGGTACCGCGCTGGGCCACCCTGATCGGTATCACGGGGTACCCCCCGCGAGCAGATCCGACAGGGCGCCGATCAGGCCGGGAGGTGGCGTCCAGTCGAAAACCCCGGCACCGTCCGGGGTCTCGGGCCCGATCATCGCGCGGACGAACAGGTAGCGGATACCGCCGAGGTGGACCGCCGGATCGTAGTCCGGCAGCCGCCAGCGCAGGTAGCGGTGCAGCGCCACCGAATACAGCAGTGCCTGCAAGGGATAGTGGGAGCGGATCATCTCCGCCGCCATGCGGTCCCGGGTGTAGTGCGCGACGGTGAGATCACCGGTACCGAGCCGGTTGGTCTTGTAGTCGACCACGACGTAGCGCTGGTCGGGGGTCCGCAGGACGGCGTCGATACTGCCGGTGAGATATCCGCGCAGCGGGACATCGTCGAGAGTGCCGAGCGCGTCGGCGTAGGAGTGGAAGATATCGCCGGGTTCCAGATGCGCCCGGACCGTCGCGGCGATCCGGCCGAGGCCGGCGGCGGTGCCCGAGGGAGTGTCGCCACCGGCGAGCGGGAGTTCGAATTCGAGTTCGCACAACCGGTCCCGGCCGGGCACATCGGCGAGGCAGCCGAACCCGATCGGCGTGCGCAGCACCGCCAGCAACGCGGTCGCCAGGGTTTCCGGATCGGCGTCCGACAGCATCTCGGCGATCACTTCGTCGCACCGCGCCCGCACCGCACCGGCCAGGTCCGCGGTATCGGTATCGACGCGTTCCAGTACAGCGTGTACCAGGGTGCCGAACTCGGCGCCGTAGGGCAGGCTGTTCATCAGCGAGGCCGCGCCGGGCCCGGGTTCGGCCGCCGCGGGCGGGACCTCGGGTTCGTCGCCGGGCCCCGGGCCCTCCTCGGGCTCGTTCGCGGCCGCCGTCTCGTGGGCCGCGGCGGTCAGGGCCGAATACGACGTGCGGCGCCAGTGGTCGTCGAGGGTCCGGTCGAAGGTCGCGACCGCCAGACCACCGGATGGGGCCTGCGCTCGCGGCCGCAGCACCGGTATCCCGGTACCGGGATCGGCCGAGGTGACCGAGATCGCGTCTTCCGCTCCGGCCGCCCGCTCGCGGATTCGCTCCACCGCCGAGGCGTCCTCGGGCACCGGGGCACGGGATTTCGGCTGCGCCGCGTCCGCCGTGCGGCCGAACAGCAGCCGGTGCAGGGGCGCGACCGCGGTCCCGAACGACGGCGCCCACCATGCCACCACCTGACAGCACGCGCGCGTGAGCGCGACATAGGTGAGGCGTAGTTCCTCGCCGGCGGATTCGGCGTCCGCCTGTTCCTTGCGTGCCGCCCATCCCGGTGCGTCGGGCCCGCCGATATCGAGAACCCGCACGCCGTCCCGGTGCATGAGCAGCGTGGCGGGCTTCGGATCGGCCGAACTGTCCCAGGCGAACGGCAGGTACACGACCGGGAATTCGAGCCCCTTGCTGGCGTGTACGGTGGCCAGCTGCACCGCCGCGATATCGCGATCGAGGCGGCGGCCCCGGCCGGGCACCGATCCCGATGCGGGATCACGGACCCGGTCGGACAGCCAGCGGGTCAGCGCGGTGAGCCCGAGGCCCTCGGTGGCCGATATCTCGTCCAGCAGTTGCGCGAGATGGCGGAGATCGGTCAGCCGGCGCTCCCCCTGCTCCACCGCCAGCAGCCGGGGCGCGAGCCGGGTGGCGGCGCCGATGCGCTCGAAGACCGCGGCGAAACCGCTACGGGCGAAAAGCCGCGCGCCGTCGCGTAGTTCGGCACTCACCCGGCCCACCAGATCCGCGCCCTCGGCATCGATATCGGCGGCGGTATGGCCGAACAGCGGCGTCAGCGCGGCCAGCCGCACCCGGTCCGCGCGATGCGGCTGTTCGAGGGCGTGCAGCACCCACAGCCAATCGGTGGCGCTGCGCGTGGCGAAGATACTGCTGCCGCTGGTGAGTACCACGGGTACGCCCGCTCGTTCCAGCGCCGCGCGCACCACATCCAGCTGGGTGTGGGTGCGGACCAGCACGGCGATATCACCGGGTCCGATCGGCCGCCGGCCGGTACCGGTAGCCGGGACCGTATCGGCCCGCCGGCCCGCCCCCGCCGCGAGTTCGGTCCCCGATTCCAGCAGCGCGACGATATCGGCGGCCAGATCCGCGGCGACCCGGGCCCGCTGCCGGTGGATATTGGGAAATCCGGACATACCGCGCGGCCCCGCGCCCGTCCGCGGCAGGCATCGCAACCGCAGCGGGGTGGTCAGCTCGTCGGGGCCGGTCAGCCGCGACCACGGCTGGGTGGGCGCGACCGGCGCCACCACGATCTCGTCGTGGCCCAGCGCGGCGCCGCCGAGCAACTGTTCCAGCGCCCGGAGCAACCCGGCGTCGCTGCGCCGGTTCGTGGTGAGCTCCCGGCGCGCGGTCGCGTGCCCGACCGCGTCCAGATAGCTCAGTACCTCCGCGCCACGGAAGGCGTAGATGGCCTGTTTCGGATCACCCACCAGGATGAGCGGGCGGTGGCCGTGGAAGGCGCGGCGCAGAATCTCCCACTGCAGTGGATCGGTGTCCTGGAATTCGTCCACCAGCACCACCCGATACCGGTCACGGATCCGCCGGCACGCGGCGGCACCGCGCCGGGGGTCGGCCAGGATATCGCGCAGCAGTATCAGGAGATCGTCGAAATCCCGGATCCCGGCCAGACGTTTGCGGCGTTCGGTCTCGGCCCGCACCGCCTCGGCGAAGGCCACCCGCTGCGCGGACGCCTCATCGCTGTCCGGCGCCAGGAGCGCCTGCCGGTCGCGGACCGCGGCGAGCACGAACCGATGCGCCTGCTTCACCGTGAACGGGGCGGGGGTGCGCGCGTAGCGGCTCAGATACAGATCCTCGACCACCGCGTCGACGATATCGCCGGCCTCCTCCACCAGGCGGGCGCCGGGATCGAGGTCACCGGCGAGCCCGAGTTCGCCCAGCATCCGCTGACAGAAGCTGTGCGTCGTGGCGATCACACCGGCGTCGAAATCGGAGAGCGCGGCCAGGAGCCGGGCGCGGCGCGCGCCGACCTCGACCGGCTCGGCCGTGGCCAGATGGCGCACCAGTTCATCGGTGCCGGACCGCGCCGCGTCCGGATCGGCCAGCGCCGCGGCCACGGCGACGAACCGGTCGCGGGTCCGTTCGCGTAGTTCCTGGGTCGCGGCGCGGCTGAAGGTCACCAGCAGCAGGCTCGCGATATCGATCCCGGCCTCGGCGACGTAGCGCACGGCGAGCCCGACGATCGCGTAGGTCTTACCGGTTCCGGCGCTGGCCTCCAGTACGGTGGTGCCCTCGGGCAGCGCACCGCAGAGTTCGAACGCGTTGTCCGGGGGTGAGACGGTGATCGTGGTCATCGGCGGCCTCCCGTCCGGTGCCGCGTGGGGCCGGTGGTCACGGTTCCCCCTGTCGTTCGGCGCGCAGCAGCGGAACCCACAGCCGGCGGGCGATGGCACCGAATCGAGTGGTCTCCACCGGCTCGCCGGCCGGCGCGCCGGCCTCGGTGAGATCCCGCAGTTCCGGGGCCGGACCCCAGATGTAGCGCAGATTGCGATCGGTGTGCTCGGCGAAGTCACGGCGTTTGTCACCGCCGCCGAACTCCCGGTCGGCGGCCACCAGCGCCTCCTCGGGCGGCAATCGGCGGTACCTGGCCTCGGCGTAGGCGGCGGTGGTGGCGGTCGAGATGGGCAGCGGCTCGGCCAGACCGGCGTCGCGCAGCGCGACCAGGGTCCGCAGGATGGGGATCGCGTCGGTGCCGCCCGGCGCGGTGAGTTCGGACCGCCAGGCCGGGGTCGGGAACCGGCCGCGCCCGGTCACCGCGGCCCGCCACGTGCCCTCTGCGCCGGCGGCCAGTGCCAGCAGCGACACCCAGGCCGACAGCCGGTGTTTCGGCGCGATCCGGGAGAAGGTGCTACGCACCAGCAGATCGCCGCGTACTTCGGCGACGGTACCCGTCAGCCGGCGGTCGCCGCCCAGGTCCACCGCGATATCGATATCACGCGGCGCGTGTTCGTAATCGGGGGCGGCGGCCCGGAACAGGGTTTCGACGGTGCGCTCGACCTCATCGAGCACGGCCCGGCCCAGTTCGGCCGGCGGGAGCGCGCCGCGACGCCATTCCGCGGCGCGCAGATCCGCCGGATCGGCGCCGGACAGCCGCGCGCTCAGCATCCGTTCTCCGAGCGCCCACCGGTCCAGGCCGCCGAACTCGATCGGCAGCCGGTCGGCCAGATCCTCCTCCTGGTCCGGTACCCGCAGGCCCAGCCGCTGCCACAGGAAACCCCGGACCGGATGTTCCAGGAAGGCGACCAGTTCGGCGAGCCCGATCTCGGTGATCGCCGCGGCCGGCAGGGTCCGGGTGAGCAACCCGGACGGCTCGGCCGGGGACACGGTCACGGCCCGCGCCGCGGCGAAGGCCACCGGATCGAACGAGAACGGGTGCGCGGCATCGAAATTGCGCCGGTCGTGTGGTTGCAGCGGATGGCGGGTGAGGACAGCGGGCAGTCCCGCGTCTCCCACATGGGCCCGCAGGGTGTCCAGCAGTTCGGCGATCGGAACCGCGGGTGGGCGATAGGCGCCGGTGACCGGGTCCGCTCCGGTGTGCACAACGACCAGGGTGTCGCGGGCGGCCATGATCGCGTCCAGCAGCAGCTGCCGGTCCTCCGAACGCGGATCGCGTTCGCCCGGAAGCGGTTCGCGGGCCGGGACCTCGTCGCCGTCGGCGGCGCCCGCGCGGGGGAACGCCTCGTCGTCGACCCCCAGCAGCACCACCACCCGGTGCGGCACCGAGCGCATCGGAGTCATCGTGCAGACCGTGAGTTCTCCGGTGCGGAAGTTCGCGCGGGTGGGCGCCGCGGCGAGGCGTTCCCGCAGCAGTACGGTCACATCGTGATGCCGCAGTGGGATATCTCCGGCGTGCGCGGTCGCGGCGGTGAGTTCGCGCCGCGCCTCGGTGCGGATCCAGGCCTGCGATTCCGGCACATCGGTGAGCAGATCCAGCGCGCGGCCGAGTTCGGCCGTCCAGCGGGCCGCCGGGGCGGGGCCGCGTAGTTCGCGCAGGATCGAGGCCAGCCGGTCGATATATTCGGCGAACCGCCCGGCCAGGTCGATATCGTTGCTGTCCACGTCGTCGAGCGGCAGCACCCGGTCCAGCCAGTCCTGCGAACTCTCGTCCGCGGTGACGCCCAGCAGGATCCGGTCGATCGCCGCGTTCAGGGTGTTCTGCTCGAAGTCGCCGAGACCGAAGGCCTGCCGCTGCCGCCGTCCGATACCCCATCGGGCGCCGGCCTCCACCGCCCACTCCCGCATCCGCTCGATATCGTCGTCGTCGAATCCGCAGGCGCGGCGCACCGGCTCGGCGGCGGCCAGATCCAGCACCTCGGTCACCGTGACCCGTCCGCGCGCCAGCTCGAGCAGGGTCGCGACGACCCCGAGCAGCGGGTTGGTGACCGCCCGGCCGCGGTCGGCCGAGCGCACCCGCAGCCGGTGCCCGGGATGAACGGCCGGATCGTCACGCGTATCGGCGATTCCCGGCATCGGTTGCCCGAAGGCGGCCCGCACCAGCGGGGCGAACTCTTCCACCTCCGGACACATGATCAGGACGTCGCGCGGTTCCAGGGTGGGGTCGGCGGCGAACAGGCCGAGCAGGCATTCCCGCAGTACCTCGACCTGCCGTACCGGTCCGTGGCAGGCGTGTACCTGCACGCTGCCGTCACCGGCGACCCCGGCGGCGGGGCGCTCATCGTCGCGGATATGCGCCTGCAGCACCCGCAACAGGCTCGGCGCCGCGGGTGCGCCCGGGTCCTCGTGGTGGGTGTCCGACACCGCCGGCGGCAGACGCCACTGCAGCTCCCGGATATCGCGACTCAGCCCGGCCAGCAGCGGATGCCGGACCAGCGTCGCGGAATCGTCGTCGGCCCGGGTGCGGCCGGGAACATACAGCCGCTCCCCCGGTATATCCGCGCCCGCGTCGCGGCGGGCCCGCGTCAGGGCCTCCCACATGACCGGACTCGGATGAGCGAGCCACAGGTGCAGATCGCGGTGTTCGGCCAGGGCCGCGAGGACCGCCAGCTGCGCGGCGGGCAACCGGGTGGCGCCGAACAGCGACAACCGGCCGGGCAGGGGAACGGCGGCGGGTTCGGCGCGCAGCCGGGCGCAGGCCGCGGCCAGCCGTTCGGCGGGTCCCGGGGTTCCCACCACCGCGCGCAGCCGCCGCCACAGGGCCGGCTGCCAGCACAGATCGTCGGGTAGCGGGCGGCCGGTGCCGTCGGTATCGGCGCCTGTCGCCCATTCGATGATCAGGGTCGGGCGCTGGGTGGCGTAGCCGTCGAACAGAGTGGCCAGCCGCGCGGCGGTGGCGTAGCGCCGGCCGCGCCGGTGCTCCACGCCCGGTTCCGCGTCGTCCGCGAAATCCGTGTCCTCGTCCCCCTCGTGATCCGGCCACGCCCCGGATCCGGATGGCGGCGAGGCGGTTCCGAGGTGATGGGCCAGGACTTCACACCACGGCTCGTCCACCGCCTCGTCGATGACCCGCAACAGCGTCCAGACCAGTCGATCGTGCGACCAGGGATCGGCGTGGGTGTCGAAACCGGCGGTATGCGCCAGGATCTCGTCGACCAGGGTGGCGGGGGCCGGGAACCGGATATTGGCCGCGATGCCGTCGCCGCCGGGACCGGAGACGCCGAGCGATCCCGAAAGCCGCTGTGTCAGCCAGCGTTCCACGCCCTTGGCGGGGACGGCGACCACTTCGGTGGCGAAGGGATCGGGCAGCGGATCCGCGAGCAGACCGGCCAGGGCGGTGGCCAGCACGTCCGCGCGTTCGGCGCGATGGATACGCAGCGCCATCTCCGCCCTTTCGCTCGGCCCGTCACCGTCCTTCGTGGCATCCGCGCTATGTCTCGGCGGCCGCCTGGTCAACCCCGTTTATACGCCCCGCCCCCGACACCCCTCGCCAACCCCCCGTGACGGTGACCGGACAACCCGGGGACAGTTGATCATCAGGTGAATGTCCCTAGCGCCGAATGCTTTTACCGGATAACCACACGATCTGCACAGTGATTTGTCGCACATAAGCCACCGACACGCGGTGCGATGGCCGGGATCCGGCGGAGACGCTGTGTCACAGTGCAACCCCGGGAGGAACGGGTTACTGCACGAAAGGCTGGTCGGTTCGATGAAAGCGCTGGTTGTGCCCCTGATACCGAGAGACGGATTCACCGTGCGCCGCAGCGGCGAGCGATGGGAACTCGTCAACACCCGGCATTACGGTCGCAGCGTCGTACTGCATTCCTGGCCGCGCGAACAGCACAGCGAGGCCTTCGAACACTGCTACCGCCTCAACGGGCGGGCGGCGGCAGCGGTGCGGGCTACCGCGCGGGTCCGGTAGCCCTTCGGGAAAAACGTGCGCGCGGAGCCCCGATATGACAAGGTGTTCCCTCGTGCGTTACCCCCTGCTCACCGGTGCGGCGTCCCGCGTGGCCGCACCCGCCACTGTCCTGGCCGCCGCCGCGATCCTGTTCGCCGGCGCACCGGCCGGTCTGCCCTCGGCCGACGCCGTCCCGCACGCCCACACCCAGGGGTGCGCGCACGGATTCGACTGCGATATGTCGGGCCGGATCGAAACCGTCAACGCCTATCTCGACTCCCGCCCGGGAGTCACCGGCTATGTGATCCGGGATCGGCAGACCGGCGCGGTCTACGCCAGCCCGCATGCCGAAGACCTGGTGTGGAGCGCCTCCACCATCAAGCTCGCCATCGCCGAGGACCTGCTCAACCGCGCGCGGGTCGGTGCCATCGCACTGTCGCCCGAGGACCGCGGCCTCATGGAGCAGATGATGTCGACCTCCAACGACCAGGCCACCGATCTGCTCTGGAACAAGTACTCGGGGTTGGACGGCCAGGCCTACAACAACGCCTTCCGCGCGAACGGCATGACCAGCCTCGCCCCGCAGACCCCGCCGGGCGGGCGCCCGCACTGGGGTTTCCAGAAGACGACCGCCGCCGATCTGGACCGGCTGATGTCGAATGTGCTCGACCGGATGCACCCCGACGACCGCAACTACCTGCTGGATCTGATGCGCCGGGTCGACTCCAACCAGCACTGGGGCGTCTGGGGCGCCGGTGCCGCGATGCGGCCGGGCCTGAAGAACGGGTGGTCCGAGGAGCAGGGCGGCTGGGTGGTCAACTCGGTCGGCTTCGCCGGGCCGGGCGAACGCTACACCCTCGCCATCATGACGGCCATGAACGGCGAGGGCGGCTACCAGGAGGGGTCGCAGACCGATACCACCATCGCCGAGAACCTGCTGTCCGGACGCTGATCCGCGATACCGGGAAGGGCTCCCGTCCAGGACGGGAGCCCTTCGTCGTCCGGGGGGCGGGTCAGCGGATCCGCCGCAACCGCATCGGCGCGTCGTCGCGGGGGAACGGAATCGTGGTGAACCCCCACGGCATCCGGTAGCCCTCCGGGAAACTCCATTCGTAGTCGCGGACCATGGCCGAGATGATCGTCTTCACCTCGAAGGTGCCGAAATGCATTCCGATACATTTGTGCGACCCGGCGCCGAACGGCATCCAGGCCAGCCGGTGGGCCTTGTCCTCGCGGCGTTCCTCGGAGAACCGCAGGGGATCGAAGACCTCCGGATCGGTCCAGAGTTCCTCGAGTAGATGATTCACCTGGTAGCCGAGGTCCACGGGTGTTCCGGCCGGTATGTAGTGCCCCAGGATCTCGGTATCGCGGACGGCGCGGCGCACCATCCCCGGAACCGGCGGCATCAGCCGCAGGCTCTCCTTGACCACGAGGTCCAGTGTGCGCAGGGTATCGAGATCGGCGATGGTGGGCGCTTCGGCGGCCGAATCCAGCGCCCGCACCTCCGCGCGCACCTTCTCCTGCCACTCCGGGTGTTTGCCCAGGTAATAGGCGACCGCGGTGGCGGTGGTGGTGGTGGTGTCGTGCGCCGCCATGATCAGGAAGATCATATGGTTGACCACATCGGCGTCGCTGAACACCGATCCGTCCTCGGCCCGCGCGTGGCAGAGGCCGGAGAAGAAATCGGGGGCGTCGCTGCGCCGTTTACCCGGCAGCATGGCGGTGAAATAGTCCTCGAGCACCTTGCGTCCGCGCAGTCCGGCACGCCATTTGCCGCCGGGCACGCTGTGACGGACGATAGCCAGCCCGGCATGGGTGCAGGCGACGAAGGCATCGGTGAGTTGCCGGCGTTGCGCGCCGACCTCGGCCGCCATGAAGGTCTCGCCGGCGATATCGAGGGCCATATCCTTGATCGCGGGGAACAGTTGCACGGTCCGGGTCGCGTCGCGCCCCTCGGGCACCCATCGGGAGATGGTCGAGCGCACCACCGGCGTCAGTTCGGCCAGATGCGCTTCCAGCCGGTCGCGGGTGAACGCCTGCTGCATGATGCGGCGGTGGAACATGTGCTCGTCGAATTCGAGCAGTAGCAGCCCGCGCCGGAAGAACGGCCCGATGAAGTAATCCCAGCCCTGCCCGAAATCGCGGCGGCGGCGGCCGACCACCTCGTCGAGGGCATCGGGGCCCGCCGCGAACACCCGGTCCATACCCAGGGAGCTGTTGATGCTGACCGGCCCGTAGCGCCGGTACCGGTCGAGCATCTCGGCCGGGCCCCAGCGCATGTAGTGGAAGGTGCGGCCCATATAGGGCAGCCCCGCGTCACCGTGGACCGCGACGGCGTCGCTCCCGGCCGGCGGGGTCGCCAGGGTTCTGGGACGATCGGGCACCTTCAGCAACAGGCGATCCACGAGATGCCGGTGCGGTATCTCGATGAGAGCAGAGTTCTCGGTATCGGTGTGCGCACGCGAACGCCGCGCGGCGGCACGGTCGACGGTGACCATGGCGAAACCTCCTGAGAGACAGCACCCATCGTATTGTCTTTGTTGCAACGACTGCGTTGTTTCCACCGAATCGGTACCATCCCGCCCTCCCCCGATACCGGCACGCGATCGCTATGGTGGTGAGATGCCACACCGCGACCAGTGAACAACGGGCAGCCAACTGTGTCCTCCACCGCTACTGCCACTACCGTGTGCGTTGACAGGAAAGATCACCGGGCAGCACCGGCCCACCGCTGCGAGGAGCGCGACCATGAGCACGCAACCTGTTGGAAACGGCCGGCACCGCGTCGTCGTGATCGGGTCCGGCTTCGGCGGCCTGTTCGGTACCAAGCATCTCAAGCGCGCCGATGTCGAGGTCACCCTCATCTCCAAGAGCACGACCCACCTGTTCCAGCCGCTGCTCTACCAGGTCGCGACCGGAATCCTGTCGGTCGGCGAGATCGCCCCGGCGACGCGGCTGGTCCTGCGCAAACAGAAGAACGCCCGGGTCCTGCTCGGCGAGGTCACCGATATCGATCTGGAGAACCGCAGCGTCACCTCGGTACTCCTGGGTGAATCGACCGTCACCCCCTACGACAGCCTCATCGTCGCCACCGGCGCCCAGCAGTCCTATTTCGGTAACGATCAGTTCGCCACCTTCGCCCCCGGTATGAAAACCATCGACGACGCCCTCGAACTGCGCGGCCGGATTCTCGGCTCGTTCGAGCAGGCCGAGGTGGCGCGCACCCAGGAGGAACGCGACCGGCTGCTCACCTTCGTCGTCGTCGGCGCCGGGCCCACCGGGGTGGAACTGGCCGGGCAGATCGCCGAACTCTCCGACCGCACGCTCGAGGGCACCTTCGACCACATCGATCCGCGCGACGCCCGGGTGATCCTGGTCGAGGGCGCGGGCGCGGTACTCGGCCCGATGGGCCCCAAACTGGGCGGCAAGGCACAGCGGCGGCTGGAACGTATGGGGGTGGAGATCCAGCTCAACGCCATGGTCACCGATGTGGACGCGCACGGCGTGACCGTCAAGGACCAGGACGGCACCACCCGGCGGATCGAATCGGCGTGCAAGGTGTGGTCGGCCGGCGTACAGGCCAGCCCACTGGGCAAGATGCTGGCCGACCGGTCGGCGGGTACCGAGGTCGACCGGGCCGGCCGGGTGGTGGTGGAACCGGACCTCACCATCAAGGGACATCCGAACGTCTTCGTCGTCGGCGACCTCATGTCGGTACCGGATGTTCCGGGACAGGCCCAGGGCGCGATCCAGGGCGCCACCTACGCCGCGAAGCAGATCAAGGCCGAGACCGCGGGTAAGCAGGCCGTCACCGACCGCCGGCCCTTCAAGTACTTCAACAAGGGCAGTATGGCGACGATCTCGCGTTTCAGCGCCGTCTGCCAGGTGGGCAAACTCGAATTCGGCGGCTTCATCGCCTGGCTCGCGTGGCTGGCCCTGCACCTGTACTACCTGGTCGGCTACCGGAGCCGGATCATCACGATCATCCAGTGGTTCGTCACCTTCCTCGGCCGCAGCCGCGGGCAGATGGCGGCGACCGAGCAGTGGATCTTCGCCCGGCTGGCCCTCGAGGCGGTTTACAGCGACAGCGAAGAGGGCGAAGAGATCGTGCGGGGGGCCGCGGGACGCCGGCCGCAGGGCCCGGTGGGCGGCGGCGCCGGCACCGAAACCGCCACGCCGGATGCCGAGAAACCCGAAGGCAACCGAAAAGTCGGCTGACCCGGCCGACATCCCCACTCCATACGCACTCCGGAGCTAACATCGGGCAAACCGACAATTTCCGGAGAGAGGCGACCATGGGGAAGCACAGCACTACCGGTGTGGCCCGGCGCGCTGCCGGTTCGGTCCTCGCGGCGGGCGCCATCCCGCTCATCGTCACGCTGATCGGCGGTGCCGGCGCCGATCAG
>NZ_JBSFRU010000039.1:0-29804 GCF_053589395.1 Nocardia sp. NPDC003345 | reverse complement strand
CAAATACCTGGTATCGGCGACGCTCACCGAACCGAGCTGGACCGCGACCACCGTTCTTTCCGCGGATCTCGCGGCCGCCGTCCGGGAACTGAAGGACGGGCCGGCCGGTGAGTTGCAGGTGCACGGCAGCCTCACCCTGGTGCGCTGGCTACTCGCCAACCGGCTGGTCGACGAGATCGTCCTGCTCACCTATCCGGTGATAGTCGGTCAAGGTGCGCGGTTGTTCCCCGGCGTCGGCCCGGACGCGGCACTGGAACTGGCCGATATACACACACTTCCGAACGGTATTACGAGCCGCGTCTACCGCCCGGCCGGTCGCCTGCGGTACACGGGCGCCGCGGCCGGTCCGGAACACGCGGATCTCGCGCATACGCCGTGACCAGCGCGACCGGCTGCGGCCACCCACTCTCGAAAGGATGGAACAACATGCGCTTTCGCAGTTCGATCATCGCGCTCACCGCTCCCCTCGCCGTCGCGGCGACGATGACCACCGCCTGGTCCGGCGCCGCGGCCGCCGACCCGGGCGCCTGTACATTCGACCGCCGCCTGACCGGCGTGACGGTCACCTGCCCGGCGGCACCGCCGCGGTGGGGCACGGTCGATGTCGGATGCACCGGTGCCTACCTGACCTACGGGTTGGGTTTCCATGTCGGTCCGTACCGGCAGTGGAGCTTCGGGAATCTCAGCCGAGGCGTCACGGTGACGTGTCTGAACGGCTATCCCAACACCGGCCTGGGCATCGTGACCGATGTGGGGCTGCGGTAGGCCTCCGGGCCGACGATCTTTCCGCGCCGCGTCGTGATACCCCGCCTTTCGCGGACGGTTTCAGGACCGCGAGTCCACGGGGCGGTTCAGTGCGGTGAGTAATTTCGCGCGGTCTCCGGCCGAACCGTTCCATTTCTCGTCGTCCTCGATCATTTCGACGAGGCCACGGAATACCACGTCCAGCAGCCCGGGGAACCTGGCCTGGAGGTCCTCGTAGCGCAGGCGCATCAGCCTGGTGCGCCCCACGACAGTGGTCCGCGTGATGCCCGCTTCCCGCAGCACCCGGTAGTGATGCGAAAGCGTGGACTTGTGCAGTTCGATGTGCTGGCTGAGATCGCCACAGTTCTCGCCCTCGTCGCAGGCCAGGCAGGCCACCAGCTGGAGGCGGATCGGATCGGACAGCGCATGCATGACCGCCGCCAGTTCCAGGTCGGCGGCTTCCGGGTGCGGTAAGTCGGCGGGCACCGGCACACCTCTCTCTGAGCACTTGACAGTTTGATGATCGTACAACAATTATTGTTGGAGATTCTTCAAACAATCAGGAGGCGCGGAATGTCCGATGGTTCACGCACACCCGTCACGGTTCTGGGGCTGGGGCTCATGGGGTCGGCGATCGCTGAGACCTTCCTGGCGGCCGGGCATCCGGCCACCGTATGGAACCGGACCGGGGCGAAGGCCGAGGCCCTGGTCGAGCTCGGCGCGACGCGGGCGTCGTCGGCGGCCGAGGCGGTCGCATCCGGTGGTGAGCTGGTCGTGGTGTCGTTACTCGACGACGACGCGGTGCGAGAGGCGTTGAGCGGTGCGGGCCCCGCGCTGCGGGGGCGGGTGCTGGTGAACCTGACGTCCTCGACTCCGGCGCAGTCGAGGGCTCGCGCCGAGTGGGCCACGCGCCACGGCGCCGAGTATGTGGACGGCGCCGTCATGGCGGTTCCGCAGGGCATCGGAACACCGGACGCGCTGCTGCTCTACTCGGGTTCCGAAAGCGGCTATCGCACAGCCGAGCCGGTCTTGAAGGTGCTCGCCGAACAGGGCACCTACCTGGGCGTGGACTACGGTCGTGCCGCCGCGTTCGACGCCGCACTGGTGTCGGTGTTCTGGCTCTCGTACTTCGGTGTGTCCCTCGGCATCTCGCTCGCCGTGGCCGAAGGGGTCAAGGGCAGTGAGCTGGTCCCGTTCGCACCCGCCGTGACCGAGCTGCTGCCGCAGATGATGGCGCAAACCGCCGAACAGGTCGAAGCCGGGCACTTTCCCGGCGACGACACCTCCATCTCGTCGGCCTACGCGGCTTTCACCACACTCCGCGATATGGTCGCCCGCCACGGCATCGACACCGGCGTGCTCGACGCTTCGGGCGATATATTCCGCCGCGCGCTCGACGCGGGCCACGGGTCCGATGGACTCGCCAGGTTGGTCCCGGTGCTGTCCGGACGCCGATAGCTCCTGCCGGATCGCGTGCCCGGGAGGGGGATCGGTGCCCCCCCTCCCGGATCAGTGCCAGTTGCTGATCTGCACGTCGTCGGGCGCCGGAGCGCCTGTCCCGGTCTCCACGAGCTGTTTGAGGCTCATGAGGAAAATGGCCCACTTGGTGCTGCAGTGCCCCATGAACTCGACGGCCGCGGGCCACCCCAAGTGGCCGAACCGGATGATCGCGAAGTCGTCGTCGTCCGCGAGCTCGAACCGTATTTCGGTACCGATCCACTCCGGCGGACCCTGGAGGACCTCCCACCGGACGAGTTCGTCCGGCGTGGTCTCGAGGACTTTGATCCGGAACGACGCGTCGCCGGCGACGGCCGCTCCGGGCTCGAAGCCGAAGCGGAGCTCGCCTCCGCTGTCGGGGTCGCCGGTCGCGTCCCGCGTCCACCAGCCGGCGACGCCTTCGATCGTGGTGAGTGCTTTGTAGACGTCGCGCCGCGGAGCCTTGGCTCCGACCCTGTGCAGGATATCGGGCATGGTTCTCTCCTTGTGAGTGATGGTGGTGAGGTAGGACATCTCGGTCGGCTCGAATAGCAACAATTGGTTGCGTAACAGACTGTGCCACATCTGGCCCAGATACGCAACCATTGGTTGCGTAATTGTGGCCCCGCACCGCACGCTGCCCCGGTACAGTGACATCGCGTGACCGGCACCGATGTGGAGATCACCGCGGCCCTGGTCCGGGACCTGCTGCGCGAGCAGCATCCCGACCTCGCGGGCCTGACCATCCGCGAGGTCGCAGGTGGCTGGGGCAACCAGATGTGGCGGCTCGGGGACGAGCTGGCCGTACGTATGCAGCGCATGGATCCCACCCCGGACCTGCAACTGAAAGAGCGCCGGTGGCTACCCGTGCTGGCCCCGCGCCTGCCGCTGCCGGTGCCGACCCCCGTGCGTTCCGGTGCACCGTCCGAGCGTTTCCCCAAGCACTGGACCGTGATGACGTGGGTTCCCGGCGAGCCGCTCGACCACACCACGATCAGCCGCGGCGCCCATGCGGCCGATACGCTCGCGGCCTTCCTCCGGGCGCTTCATGTGCCCGCGCCTGCCGAGGCGCCGATCGCTACCGACCGCGGCGCCCATCCCGAGGACTGCGCGGACGGCTTCGAGGCCTTCTTCCGAGCCGCCGCCCCTATCGACCTCGCTGCCGACATCCGGGCGGTATGGGACGACGCCGTCGCGGCCGGCGCGTGGCAGGGCCCACCGGTGTGGGTGCACGGTGACCTCCACCCCGCGAACGTCGTCGCCTCGGGCGGAACCCTTTCGGGCATAGTCGACTTCGGTGACCTGTTCGCCGGTGATCCGGCGTGGGACCTCGCCGCCGCCTGGGTGCTGCTGCCCGCGGACACGGCCGCACGGTTCTTCGACAGCTACGCGCTCGCCGACGAGTCGGCGATCCGGCGGGCCCGCGGACTGGCAGCCATGAAGAGCCTGTTCCTGATGCTCATGGGGCAGAACGGAGATCGCGGCCTTCCGGGCGGTAAGCCGCACTGGGGTCCGGTAGGCCGGGCGGCACTCGAGCGTGTTCTGAAGGACGGGTGAGAACCACACCGGTGACAAGCGGATGAGTGGCGTGCGCACCCCGGGAGACGGCAAAGCATTCACTGTGCTCGGAACCTCGTCGGTCCGACACTACGAGGGGGGCGTACCCTCCGACCGGTTCTCGACACGCGGGATATCCTGCACCGCTGCACGGGAAAGGCCGTCGCTATCGTGAACGAGAAGGTCATCCCACCCGGCACAGGACTCGCGAATCGGAAAGACGGCATCGGATCATGGCAGAAGACCTGACCGTGACCCGGACGCTGGTGATTCCCGCCTCCGAGTTACGCGAGCGGTTCTCCCGCTCGTCCGGTCCGGGCGGCCAGCACGTCAACACCACCGACAGCCGGGTCGAGCTGTCGTTCGACCTCGCCCATTCGCCCTCCGTGCCGGCGCGGCTACGCGTCCGGATGCTCGATCGCCTGGCCGGCCGCCTGGTCGGCGGGGTGCTCACGGTCGCCGCTTCGGAGCACCGCGCACAACTGCAGAACCGCGCGGCCGCCCGCGAACGCCTGGCCGCGTTACTGCGCGACGCCGCTGCCGCCCCGCCGCCCGTGCGCCGCGCCACCAAGCCCTCGCGCGGCGCGAAGGAGCGTCGTATCGCCGCGAAGAAGCGCCGCGGCAGCATCAAGCGAAACCGCCGTGCTTTCCCCGACGACCAGTAGTCGCGGGGAATCACCGTCGCGGCGGGACCCGCACTGCCAGGGAGTCGTTGATGATCGCTGCCCATTCGGCGGGGCACGCACTGGCCAGTGCGTGCCCGGAATCGAGTTCGACGAGCCGGGCGTTCGGAATCCCGGTCGCGAGTTCGGCCGCATGCGCCGCCGAAACGACCAGGTCGTGGGTGCCGGCGATGACTACGGTGGGAACCCCGATACCCGCCGGCTCCGACCGGACGTCGACTCGGGTCAGCAGATCGAGTTGATCGTCGGCTCCGGCCGGTAGCGCCGGCCCGATCGCGTCGACCATCGCACCGATCTCACGACCCGATCGGTCGTCGAGCCATCCCGGACTCCAGCCGAGTAGGGTCGGATACGCCGCCGATGACCGGTTATCTCCGGCAGCGGCCAGTCGCCGCCACGTGGCAGCGACCAGCCGCAGGCGCGCACGGGATGGGCGCTGTCGAGATCCGGGTCTCTACCGGGTCAGCTGGTGCTCTTGCGCAGGGCGCGCAGGCCCACCGCGATTCCGATGGCCGCGGTGAGGATCGCGGCCAGCCAGCCCCAGCCGACGTCGCCCGAGGTGAGGCGGCCGGCGAACAGGTCGCGTTCGGCGTTCACGACGTGGGTCAGTGGGTTCACCACCGAGAGCGCGCGCATCCAGCCCGGAGCTTGTTCGAGGGGCAGCAGCATGCCGGACAGGATCATCGAGGGAAACAACAGTGTCTGGTGCACGGTCCAGAAAACCCAGTCCTGTTCCCGGACGACGATCGCCAGGGCGTAACTGAACGAGCCGATGCCGAGACCGAGGACACCCAGCAGCAGCAGGCCCTGCACCGCGCCGAGTGGATCCGGACGCAGCCCCAGGGGGATGGTCACCAGGATGATCAGAGTCGCCTGCGCGATCAGGGGGAGGAATTCCTTGACCGCGCGCCCCAGGAAGAGGGCCGACCGGGACAGCGGCGTGACCAGTAGGCGCTCGTGGGTGCCGGTCTGGAGGTCGAACTGGAGGTTGGAGCCGGTGCCGGCGGTACCGAACAACGACGTCATGACCAGGATTCCGGGAACGAACCACGCCCAGGGCGATTCACCGTCGCGGGCCAGCAGCGGCCCGAACAGCAACAGGAAGAACAGTGGTTGGACCAGGCCGAAGACGACCGAGAACGGATCGCCGATCACGGGGCGCAGTTCGCGGACCGTGACGAGCAGGGTGTCGGCGACGATATTGCGGCGCGGTTGGGTGGTGGTCATCGGGTCTCCTCCGGATCGTGGTTGCCGTTCCCGGCCGTGCCGGTGTCGCGCAGGCTGCGTCCGGTGAGCTCGAGGAAGACGTCGTCGAGGGTGGGCTCCCGGGTCGCCGCGGAAACGACCTCGAGGCCGCGCGCATGGGCCGCGGTGACCAGCGCGGGTACGGCTTTCGGGCCGTTCGCCGCGTGGGCGACGACGGTGGTGCCGGTGTGGGTCACCCGGTTCACGCACTCGGTCCGGCGCGCCAGTTCGGCCAGTTCACCGGCCCGGGCCGGGTCTCGTGTCTCGAACGTCACCTTGTCGCCCGCGTGCTCGCTCTTCAGCGCCTCGGGCGAACCGTCGGCGATGATGCGCCCGTGATCCACGATCACGACCCGGTCGGCGATCTGGTCGGCCTCGTCGAGGTAGTGGGTGGTGACCACGATCGTCATACCGGATTCCGCCCGGAGGCGGGCGATGTGGTCCCACAGGTTGGCCCGGTTGTGCGGGTCCAGGCCGGTCGTCGGCTCGTCGAGGAACAACAGCGCGGGCCGGTGGACCAACCCCATCGCCAGATCCAGGCGCCGGCGCTGGCCGCCGGACATGGCCTGGGACTTCCGCTTTCCGAGTCCGTCGAGACCCAGGGCGGTGAACAGCTCGCCCGCCCGGATCCGCGCCGATTTCCGGTCCAGCCCGTGGATCCGGGCCTGGGTCACCACCTCGTCCATCGCGCGCTGGGTATGTCCCGCGCTGTTGCCCTGACCGACGTATCCGATCACCTGCCGCACCTGGGCCGGTTCACGCTGTACATCGTGGCCCCCGATCTCCGCGGATCCGCCGGTGGGCGGCAGCAGTGTCGTGAGCATGCGCATCAAGGTCGTCTTACCGGCCCCGTTGGGGCCGAGGATCGCCAAGACTTCTTCCCGCGCGACGGTCAGATCGATGCCGTCGACCGCGCGGACTTCTGATCCGCCGGGACCGTGGAAGGTCCTGGTCAGATTTCGGGTGTTGATCACTTCCTGCCTTTCGATGGGGTACAGGACGATCAAAACCTCCGTTGTGGACGGTATCCGGCCACAAGCCGGACGGGTCGGCCCGGAGGTCCCCTGCCCGGAAATGCCGAATGCCCTGCGGCGCAAGAGAGGCCGCAGGGCATAGTCGACAGGTCAGCGGGTGCGCGGATCCCGCAGCGACGCCATCGCGTCCATGAGCGAGGAATGGACGGCGGTCAATTCCGGCGTGGCGAACGACTCCCAGGACTCGCCCGCGCCGTCCGCGGCGGAATCGGCCTGCCCCCAGTCGCCTTCGCCGGTCCCGTCCGCCGATCCTTCATCCCAGGACGCGTTACCCGGATTGTGCTTGTACACCCACCACAGGTGGCCGAACGGGTCGGCGAAGCGGGAGAGTACGTCGCCCCAGAAGTCCGTGGGCTCGGTGACGATCCGCGCACCACGCGCGGCGGCTCGTTTCAGCGTGGCGGCCGGATCGTCGACGTAGACGCGGACGAAGGCCGGCATATACGGCCAGTCCGGTTTGCGATCGGCGATCGTCAGCGTCGAATCGCCTATCCGCAGTTCGGAATGCAGAATCAGGCCGTCGGTATCGGCGGTCCGCGTCTCGGGGACCTCGATCGCCCCGAACACATCGACGAGGAAGTCGAGCAGACCTGCCGCGTCGTCGGTCCAGATGAAGGGGTCGACCGTTGCGGATCCGGCGGGCGCCGGGGGGACGACGGGAGTGGTGGACATATTGTCTCCTTTCGGTTGGCGCCCCCAGCGTCGTCGCAGTTGCGGACAGGATATGGCCACAAGTGCGCCTAGCGTCGGGATGTGTCCACCAGCACTCGCACCCTTGCGCTTCTCGGTCTGCTGCAAAGCCGCCGCCACTGGTCCGGTGCCGAGCTCGCCCGCCGGCTCGATGTCAGCGAGCGGACCATCCGGCGTGACGTACTCGGTCTCCAGGAGATCGGCTATCCGATCGTCACGACGCGCGGCACCGGCGGCGGCTACCAGCTCAGTGCGGGTGCCTGCCTGCCGCCACTGGTGCTGGGCGAGGACGAAGCCGCCGCGACCGTGCTGGGGCTGAAGGAGATCGCCACCGGCGTCCATCCCGCCTCCGCGGAAGCCGCGATGAGCGCCATGGCCAAAATCGTCCAGGTCCTTCCTACGCGTATCCGTCGCCGGATCGACAGTCTGCGGACCGTCGCGACCCCAGCCGGCGATGGACACCACCGAGCCGGGATCGACGATGTCACCGCGTTGACGACACTCGCGCTGGCCTGCCGGGACGCCGATACCGTCTCGTTCGCCTACCGCGGCAGCGACGCGGACACTTCGCAGCGCACCACCCAACCCCATCAGATCGTCAATGTCGAAAGCCGCCTCTACCTGGTGGCCTGGGATCTCGATCGCACCGACTGGCGAACCTTCCGAATCGACCGGATCGCCCAACCACGCCGCACCGGCGCACGATTCGCGCCACGCGACCTGCCCGGCGGCGATCCGGTGGACTACGTGCGCGACCGGATCGGGTCGATGCCCTCCAGATACCGGGTCCACGCCACCATCCAGGCTTCCGCCGAACGGGTCAGAGCCGAGATCGTCCACTACGGCACCGTCGCCGCCCTCGACCCCGGCTCCTGCGAGGTCCATATCGCCGCCGAATCCCTGGACTGGGCGGCCTTCTGCCTCGTCTCGATCGGCGCACCGTTCGTCGTGCACGGGCCACCGGAAGCCACCGATCTCATGAAGGACTGGGGTTCCAGGCTCCTCGCCGCCACGGCGACGACCGGTGGTTTCGAGCGTGCTCCATCTTGACCTGTATAAAGGTTGAGGTTCTAGCGTGTGCGTCGGTTGATCACCACACGAGAGGACATGCTCATGATTCTGGTTACGGGAGCCACCGGGAACATCGGACGCTCCTTGCTGAAGGAGTTGCGCGCGTTCGGCGCCGAGCCGATCAGGGCGCTCACCCGTGACACCGGTGGAGCCGCTTTCCCGGCCGGGGTCGAGGCAGCCGAGGGCGATCTGGCCGATATCTCCTCGCTGACGGCCGCGCTGGACGGGGTGCGGTCGATGTTTCTCGTGCCGCGGCTCGGGCCGGATGCCGAGATCATCGACCTCGCTCGCCGGGCCGGTGTCGAGCATGTGGTGCTGGTGTCGTCGATTACCGTGGAGACCCATCCCCACCTCGGTCCCGCTGCCGACAACGCGGCGGTCGAGAAGCTCCTGGAAGCCAGTGGAATGGACTGGACGATCCTGCGGCCGACGCAGTTCGCGTCCAATGCCCTGATGTGGGCGTCGACTATTCGAGCGGGCCGGCCCGTTCGAGTGCCGTATGCCGACATCGGGCTCCCCACGATCCATCCCGCCGACATCGCGGCGGTGGTTCGGGTCGCGCTGACCGAGCCCGGCCACCGGGGGCAGCGGTATGTGCTGACCGGTCCCGTATCGGTCAGCGCGCGTCAGCAGGTCGCAACCATCGCCGGGCTGTTGAACCGGGACATCGAGTTCACCGAGATCACCCGGGAGGATGCTCGGCCGGGCATGGTCGCGGTCTTCGGCGAAGACGCCGCCGACGCCGTCCTGGACGTGACCGGCGGCGAGGTCGACGACGCTCTGCTGCGGGTGCGCGACACGGTCCCGCGGGTGACGGGATCGGTGGCCAGGACCTTCGCGCAATGGGCCGAGGAGAACGTCGACGCGTTCCGGTGAGTCGCCGGTCTCCTGGTTCGGACTCGACTACTACCCACTGGACCTGTCGACCGGCCAACCCGCGAAAGCGAGCATTACACCGGCCGATACGACATTATGGTCGCAGATCTGACTACTCAGGTCGCACAGTTGTTTTCGACTGATCAGGAATCTGCGTGCATACATCGAAGATATTGACCCGCACCGTACCCGGCAGCATCGTTGCCGCGCTGCTCATTGCCGGATCGGCGGGCGTCGCGGCGGCCGCGCCGGCCCCGGCGCCCGCACCGGTCGCCCCGGCGCAGGCCCCCGATGCTCCGGTGCCCGGGGCGGCGGCCCCCATCGCGGCGTGCATGGCACCCGGCGACTCCATCGAACTCCGGACCGGCGTGGGCGCGGTGCTGGGGACCACGATCGGCGCGATCACGGGCCTGCCCCTCTTCTTCGTCGGGGCCATCCCGCTCGGGATCATCGGCGGCGTGATCGGTGCCACGGTCGGCTCGACCTCCTACGCGCAGGACGCCTGGCGGGCCCCGCAGGGCTGCTGACCGGACGGGACCGCGGGGACAGCCCTCGATCGGGTGAGTGGTGTAGAGCCACGGGGTGAGCGAGGCCGCCGACCGGGCGTGCGGCCGGCCACCGGCCCGCGGTCCTCCGGCAGCGCCTTGTGCAGCGCGGCCGGATCGGGTATCGCCCGGTTCGGATTCCCGTCGATTCACTATGTTCGGAACTTCGCCGATCCAACACGACGCGGGGGTCGTACCCACCGATGGCGCTATCGATTTCCCGGACCCGCCGGACAGCAGGAAGGGCGACCCCACCGATCCGACCCGGTGACTTCAGATCGCCGAGGGCTCTACCGCGCGGCATTCTTGTCTGCATGCTCTTGCTGGTCGCGCTGACAGGGATGGGTTGCGCCGAGTCCATCGACGGTGCGGTGGCGGCAGATATCGAAACCGGGACCGGCCCGGAACTCATCCGTGAGGCGACCGAATACGGTGGTTGGACGCTTCCGCCGCGCGGGAAGGTCCTTCTGGTGAAGAAGGAAGCCGGACGCGAGCCGAGGGTCCGGCTCGCCGTCGAGATGACGCCGCCCGATCTGATGTGGATGCTGGAGAACTCCGGCTGTTCGACCCCGCTCGGCCCCGGGCACGCGTTGTCCCTTTCGACGATCGCCGGACCCGATCCGAATTCATCGCCGAAACTGCTGTATGCCCGTGACACCATCACCTCCCCGTCGGGGAACCTCGTCTTCCGTAAGGTTCTGGTCGACGAGCGCGACGCGCGAACTCGTTTCGTCCATCTCGAGTTCCTGAACATCTGAGATGTTCGCTGATGATCAATGAACCGATGCCGCCAACGCGGTGGCGCAGTCATCAGCGTTCACACCGCTCGGCGGGTCCGGACCCTCGTGACCATAATCGAGCCGTGGAGATCGCCGCTCGCAACGACCGCGTCACGAAGGCACTGTCGCTTCTCGCGGGAGGAGGGCTGATCGATACCGAACAGGCCCTCGACGAACTGGGCTATCTGATCGATGATCACACCGCACGCACACGCGAGTGCCTGGAAGAAAACCTGGCAGCGGTCGATATGGCCGTACCCCTGTTGCGGACACTGCGTGCGGGAATCCCGGCCGAAATATGCTGGCCCGCGCTGGATGCGGCACTCGCTGATCTGGGCGAACCACAGGGCGTCACCTCCACCTGGCCGGTGCTCACCGTATTCGGCACAGACCGCGTCATCGCCGTCGGCCCGTCCGGGCGCGTCGCCGACGCCACATTCACTCTTCCCGCGCGTGCCCACGATCTCACCGTCTTCTTCGCCGGCGGCGACTTCCTGGTGGGTTACAGCGAGCACCCCGCGGGTCAGGCTCGATCGGCATTCTGGTTGAGCGCCCCCGGCGATGTTTTCGAGCCCGCGGAGCAGGCCGGTATGACGCGGCGCCACGGTTCGTCGGAGGAGCGGCTCGGATATCAATTCGGCACCGGAGACGGCGGTCGCTACGACGGCGAACGCGTACTCCGCGCCGGTGACCGGCACGGTGTGGGACAGCACCGGCCCCAGGTAGGCGACGGAGCGCGGGTTTGGGGTCTGCGCTGGGAAGGTACCGCCGGAGACCGGTGGGCCGAACTGGATCCGGTCACGGGCGCGTCCGGCGAGTCGCTCGGCCTGCCCGCGTTCTTGGCCGATGTCGAGATCCCGCCGGACTGTATTCGGCCGAATTCGCTGATCAGCTCGGCGCGTCTCCCCGACGGACACACCGACACCCCGCTCGGCCAGGTAGACGGCCTGACCGCGTACCGGATCACCCGGGATCGGGATTACCGGGCCGGTATCGGCTATCTCGTGGAAGGTATCGACGGCCGCGGCGCCCACGTGAAACCGCACCGCCAGTTCATGCCGTGGGGTGTATTCGAGATGCCCGCGGGCGGAGCGCGGTTGCTGATGACCTGCCATGACGACCGCAGGTCCCTGACCGCCTATCTGGACGGGGCGGCGCACTGGGAGGTCGGAAGCCTGCCGGACGAACAGACCGCAACGCTGAACTACCAGCGCATTCAGTGGAAGCACCATCCCGACGACCCCCGGCCGTTCCCACCACCCGCGTTCTGGCATTTCCTCGGCGCCCGCGATATCGAATCGTCCCGGGCGCTGCGCGCTCTCGACCTGGAGCAGGTACGGCGTCTGCTGACCGACGGTACCGTCCCCGATTCGATCACGGATCCACTGATCGCCGAGGCGGTGCGTTCCTTCGGCTCGTTCGCGGCACGGCTGGCGCAGCAGCTCGAGCGGACCATCCACCGGGTGAACGTTGTCCGGGCAGATCTACTCGCCCGCCCGCCCGTCGCGATCGCCGATACCGAGTTGTACCCGGCCTTGCTCGGTCTGCTCCCGGACCTCGGTTACGCGACCGAGAAGCCCGCCGCCCTGGCGACATTGGCCGCGGACGGTTCCTTCTTCGCCGGCGATATCGATCGGTACGTGCGATCCCTGAGCTGCCTCGGCCGGCCCGTCGCGTGGACGCCCCTGCTCGGCCACATCGATGCGATCGTGTGGCGCGCCGTCACCGCCCGCACTCCACAGCCACAGCGCGCCGCCTTGCTCGGGCTGCTGCACACCTGGGCGGCTCAGCCCTACGCCCGGCCGGGGGAGTGGCGCTCCGGACGCGCGCGCTCCATCCCGGACGACCGGACGATCGGCTACGGCGAGACATTCCTGCAACCCGCCACCGCCCCGGCACCGGACCAGGCGACCGATATCCGCTCCATCGTCCTCACCCGCGATGATTCCGTCCGGCTCCCTCGCATCGCGGAGCTGCTGGAGACGCACGGGCCGATCGCCGTCTCCGAGCGAGCGGTCCGGATTTTCGCCGAACGTACCGGGGTCCGTGATGCCGTGGCCCGGCTGGTGCTCGACGGGCTGCCTCGACGCGACGGCCACGGCTTCGACCGGGCGATGTCGCCGCATGAGAAGATGCTGCGCGCCAAGCCGTACGGCATGACCGAGGCGATGGCCAGGGACTACGAGACGCTGATCGGCCGCCTCGGCGCCGAAGGAACCGTGCGGTTGCTGGCTGCTGCCGTCCCCGACGATCCGGCCGAACTGTGGACGGTGCACGCCGATCTCGCCGCCGCGGAACGCCTCGCCACGGCGTGGAACGAGCTTATCGGCCGCCGGTCGCATATTCCCGAGGAGGTGATGGCGGCGCTCGAGGCCGCCACCGGACTCGACCGGCCCTTCGCCCTGGCCCTGCTCTGTCCCGCGGTCTCCCCGATGGCGACCGAGGATCTGCACCACGTCCTGCGAACCGAGTATGCCGGAAAACTACGGGTGACCGGAAGCCGAGGCACCGACGCTCTGTCCGGACGAGACAACCCCTACCGCTCCCTTGCCACAGCACTGGTCTGGGCACTGACCGAACGCCCGGTGGGCGATTCCGTCGCGGCGCACGCCGTCGATATCTACGAGCGATTGCGCGCCCGCCTCAGTGCTCCGAATCTGCTCGTATCCCTCGGATTTCGGCATTTCCGCGCGGCGGTATTCGGTCCGGGCACGGTGCCGGTGCCCCCGCACGACCTGCCGGTCCATGACAACGGACTGGTGATCGTGAATCCGACGGAGCGTTTCGATTACATCTTTCTCCGTCCGGCGGCGCTCTCGGATCCCGCGCTGGTGGAACGCACGGCCCGGCTCTGCGCCGCAAACGATATGCCGGACATCGCGCACGCGATCTACTGCGAGCAGATACTGGTCACCGGGCTGGCGCGCCTCGTCGAACGAGCGGTCACCACGCCCGTGGGCGCCGGCCACTACGAGGCGGACCCCCGTCACAGTGTCCCGGATCTCGTCGGCAAGATCTCCGCGGATACCGGCGCCTCACCGGACGCAAGCGCTCTCTACCTGCAACTCCTCACCCTCGCCCGCCCGACCGATAGGAATATCCGCTCCTGGAACGGCTGGAAGGCCGCCCACCACAAAACAGTGCAGGCAGAACTCGCGACGCTCGGGCTGATCGAGATCGGCAAACGTCCCCGCGCGGGCCGCACCGCCTTCATTCCCGGCCCCTGGACCGACAGGGTCGCCGCCCCACACCTCCCGCTCGAGTCCGGGAAACTGGACACGCACCTGGCCAAGCCGGCGGGCAAGGATATCGAAGGCCCCTACCTGCGGATCTTCCCGCCCGCACCGCTGCACGAGATGTTCGCCGAGGCATGGGCCGCTTCGGCGGACCGACGTCCCGGCCTCGAAACATGAACCCGTGCGAGGAATCCACCGACACTTCACGGTCTAGTTCGTCGATCGCTCGGCGATCACCTGAACCGGCGCCACGAGCATCTCCAGGGTGGCCGTTGCGCGACCATCGCCAGAACCGACTGTAGACCGTTTCTACGGTCCGTACCGTTCAGACAGATCCCGCCACGCCACCCCGGTCTCGGCCTTATAGAGCTGTCTGTCGGGTTTCGGCTTCGAAATGATGCCGGGTGGATCGTTCAGCGGCCGATAGCGTCGATCTCGTCCAGCATGGTGGGCCACACTTGGCGCGGGAACGCACCGTGGCCCACACCGTCCAGCATGACCAGGCGGGCGTCACGAATAGCCCGGGCGGTGGCGATTGCGCCGGCGGGCCGGATCATCGGATCCGCGGTGCCGTGCATGACCAGCGTCGGAATCCGCACCGCGCGCAGCGCCTCGGTGCGGTCGGGGGCGGCCAGCATCGCTGCCTGCTGACGCAATTTGCCGGCTGGATCGTGGGCGCGCTCGAAGCTGCGGGCGCCGATCTCGAGCAGCCACTCCACATCCAGGGGATAGGTCGTTTCGGGAGTGCCGATGAGCCGGTACATCTCTACCAGCTGCCGACCGGCGTCGGCGGGCGAGTGCACCGGCTGCTGCATCACCCGGGCCGCGCGCAGGTTGGTCCGCAGCGTGGCGCGTCCGATCCGTGCCGATGGCGTGGACATGATCGAGGTCAGCGACCGCACCCGGCGTGGGTGGTCGATGGCGATCGTCTGCGCCATCATGCCGCCCATCGAGCCGCCGACGATGTTGGCCGTCTCCCAGCCGAGCGCATCGAGGACGGCGACGGCGTCGCCGGCCATGTCCGATATCGAGTACCGGGCCGCCCGACGTGGGCGCACCACCATGTCCAGCATTCGCGGCTCGCCGAGTTCGGTGCGGTGGCTGGACAATCCGACGTCGCGGTTGTCCATCCGAACCACCTGGAAGCCGCGGCGCACCAGCTCGCCGCAGAGGTCCTCGTGCCAGACCAGCATCTGCATGCCCACACCCATGAGCAGCAGGAGCGGGCGGCCGCCGGCGGGCCCGAATATTTCGTAGGCGAGTTCGATGTCGCCGTGGCGCGCAGTGTGGGTGGGTGCGGGTGTGTTCATGGTCGGGTCCTTTCCGAAGGTCAGCCGGCAGATCGACATCGCCCGCAGCAACGGCTGGATCGACGTGGCGGTCTCGGCGCACTCCCGGCGCCGGCACACGCTGACGCTCACCCCGGTCGGACGCCATCTGCTGGCGCGCCCGAAAGCGCTCATCGAGAACTCGGAGCCGACCGGTTTCGGCGGCCTGCCCGACGCCGATATCGAGGCCACCCTCCGCACGCTGAAGGCGTTGCACGCCGAGCTGCTCGACCCCACCACCGAACCGAGCGCTTGCTGGGACAATTCGGGCCGGCTCGGCCGGAATCATGAGTGGTGCTGCGGTGCCGGCGGTTTCATGCGCGTCCGAGCTCAGCGGCACCCACCGGCCGCTATGCGACCCGGACGCTGCGGAGCTCGGCGAGTGACCGGCGGGTCGAATCAACGGTCCGAAGCTGGACCGTGGACATCTGCTACGAGGCATCGAAGTCCGCTCGGTGGTCGTGGATCCACTGTCGATAGGTGCGTGGCTGCTCTGAGGGCAGGATCATCGAAATGGGGGTTGGTTCGATCGGGTGCAGGATGGCGCGGTGGTAGTACCGCAGCAGTGAGTCGGCGATGTGGGGCGGGGTGTGCTGCTCGGTCAGCAGTTGATGACCGATGGCGGATGAGACTTCTTCGAACCGGATCGGCCGGCCGAGGGCTTCACCGATCAACTCCGCTTGTCCGGCTTGGCTGATCAGCTCCGGTCCGGTGAGCACGGGCGCGGTCCCGGCGAGGCCATCTTCCAACATCGCGGCAGCCGCTGCGGCGGCCAGATCCTGCTCATGGATCGGAGCGATGCGAGCCTTCGCGTGGGCGGCGCGAACGACGCCGTCCGCACGAATCGTGGGTGCCCACCACACAGTGTTGGTGGCGAACATGCCGGAGCGCAGGAACACCCATTCCAATCCGGTCTGTTCGATGCGGCGTTCGAGTTCGCGGTGTGCGATACCGGTGTGGTTGTCGGGATGGTCGTCGAGCACCGATGAGGAGGACAGCAGCACGATGCGCCGCACTCCGTGCGTTACCGCTTGAGACAGGAACTGCTCGGCCGTGCCGTGCACCGCGGCGGCGTTGAGGAATACCGTGGCGACCCCGTCGAGCGGGAACCGTCCGTTCAGCGCCGATACTGTATCGACTCCTGGAGGCAGACCTGCGGCTGCGGGGTTACGAGTGAGGGCTGTGACGTCGGCGCCTGCGGCGCGGAGCCGCTCGACGAGGGCTCGGCCTACGTTTCCGGTGGCTGCCGTGATCAAGAACATGCGTGTACTCCTTGTCGGTGGGAAGGTAGTTCAGTGGGTTCGTGCCGCGTCGCGGCCCGCGATGTGGCCCCAGGTGAGGGCAGAAGCGATCGTCAGTCCCCCGGCGATGGTGCCGGGCCCGAAGACGGCCGCGGCCGCATTCCCCGCGGCGTAGAGCCCGGGGATCGGGTTTCCTGTCCAATCGAGAACGCGGGCGTGCCGGTCGATACGGGCTCCGCCCTTTGTGCCGACCGCTCCGGGATGTACGGGGAGGGCGAAGAACGGGGGCTCGGTCACCGGGCCGAGGTTCGGATGCGCTGCGGCAGGGTCTCCGAAAGCATGCTCGTAGCGGGAGCGTCCGCGGCCGAAATCGTCGTCGCGGCCGTTCGAGGCCATGTTGTTGAATCTGGAGACGGCGGCCGCCAAGGCCTCCGGGTCGATACCGAGACGGTCGGCGAGATCGTGGATGCTGACCGCTTGGATCAGCCAGTCCGGTGCCTGCGAGCCTGCGGGGATGCCTGCGACCGAGTACTTGGCACGGAATTGTGCATCGCCGATCGCCCAGGCCGGCAGGTTTCTGGGCCGGTGGGTGTTGGGGTCGAGTTCGGCGAAGGCGGCGGCGCAGTTGTGGCTGGACTCGTTGACGAACCGGTGCCCGGCGGCGTTGACCCAGAGCACGTGTGGCAGGGACCGTTCCGGTAGCACCAGTTGCGGCTGGGGTGTCGCTTGCGGGTCGGGCCAGACGGTGCCGGGGGACTGGTAGGCGGGCCAGGACCAGTACTCACCGGGATACGCCATCGCCGCGCCGACCCGTCCGGCCAACCGCAGGCCGTCGCCGTGTTGCACCGGCGGGGTCACCGGATGTGTGAGCGGCCCGGACAGCAATCGTGAACGCAATTCGGTGTCGTGTTCGAATCCCCCGGTGGCCAGAATGACGCCGCGCCGGGCACGCACTGTGCGGTCGGCACCGTCCTGTTCGGCCCGCATACCCGCGATCCGGCCATTGTCGGCGCGGAGCAGTTCGACCGCCCGGCATCCGCGCACCAAATCGACTCCCAGGGCGCGGCAGCCGTGCAGCAGTCCGGCGACCAGGCCTGCTCCGAGGGTTACCACATCGTCCGCGCCGCGTTGTGCGATCAGTTCCAGTGGCGGTTGCCCACCGGCGAAGAGACTGTGTTCGAACACTTCTTGGTTGGTGAGTACCGGTGCGAAAAGCGACGCCGGCCAGACCAGTTCCGCGACAGCGCCCAGGTCCCCGAGGGGCACCGGGCGGACTTCGAGGTGGCGCGACGAATGCCCACCCGGCAGCTCGGCGAACGTGTCGGGATATGCCGTGACCACGGAGAACTCTAGCGGGGTGCGTTCCTCTAGGAATCGCACGGTCTCCGGTATCGCGTGCACGAATGTCTCGACCAGGTCGTCCTCACGCCCGGGGGCCGCGGCGCGGCAATAGGCCAGGGCATTCTCGGCGGAGTCGGGGTAGCCGGCTTCACGCATCAGGTGATTTCCCGGTGCCCAGATCTGCCCACCCGAGACCGCCGTCGAGCCGCCCCACCGGGAGGAGGCCTCCAGTACCGCAACTTCGGCCCCGCCGTCCGCGGCCGCGAGCGCGGCAGCCAGGCCGGCCGCCCCCGAACCGATCACTACAACATCAACGTCTTCCACGAGACCTCCACCTCTATTTGTTAACACGTTAACAAATAGAGGTGGAAGGTCAAGCCCGCGCGATCAGACCGTCGAGCAACGCGGTGAGTCCGTACTCGTAGTTCTCCCAGGGATGCGGCCAATCAGCGGCGAGTGCGGCGATTGTGGGGGTGTGTTCCGAATCGGCTTCCATAACGACGCCCGCCTGACCGGACCGGCCCGCCTCGGAGCGGGCTCGATCGGAGCCACTCCGGATGGTGAGGACCCCCACCGTGAACTGCCACGCCGCGCGATATGCGGACGCCGCCTGCTCACGGCCCAGGCCGCAGGCGACAAATGCCTGCAAGATCTCCTCGACCACCCACAAGATCGCCCGGCTGGCGAGATCCTCACCGACCAGGACACCCACCACCCAGGGGCGCGCGGCAAGAGTGTCGTACAGCAGCCGCCACAACACCACCAGTCGCTGCCGCGGATCTTCGGGTAGATCCGGCCGGCCGAGCTCACCCGCAACCTCATCCAGTAGCGCCAGCAGCATCTCGTCCTTGTTACGCACATGCCGGTAGATCGCCGTGGGAGAGCTCGACAGCCGATCTGCGACGCGGCGCATGGTCAACGCTTCGATACCCTCGGACTCCACGATCTGTTCCGCGGCCGCGACGACCGCCTCGCGGGACAGTCTCGCCGGCCGGCCCCGGGGCCGCATCGAGTCAGTCATCAACACAGTCTGTCACCGCGACCGAACAACACGGTCATGTCCCGGACGCCCCATATCGCATACCGAGTGGTGAGCCACCCACGATCCGCGTACTGGCCAATGAGGAAGCCCGCTCCACCGAATCGCCGCGCGGCCTCGCCGCCCGGCGCGGAGTCACCTGTGGTCGAACCTGCCTAGGCGCCGCACGTGCTCGACCACTGCTGATGCAGGGTGAGTGCGCGGTATATGCCGACCGCGGTCGCGGCGCCGATGATTCGGGAGTATTTCAGTGTTGGATCAAGCCGCCGACCGGAGCGGGCGTGATGTGACCGGTTGCCGGAACGGTCCGCGCCAGAGCCAAGCCGTTATCGACAAGCGATGACCGGCGCAGAGAGATCACCTCGCCGAGCGGAGTCCAGGTCGGTTCGACAGTCGCTCCGTTCGGTTCGGCTCGAAGCCGACCGCCAGTGACGCGGACACGGTAATAGACCCCGACATTCTGATGCTCGACTCCCGCACGAGCAACGGCGGCGGGAATCACCCTCGAATCCACACCCAGCAGGCGCACGGCGACCCCGTCATAGCCGGTCTCCTCAGCGAGCTCCCGGGTCACCGCATCGATGGGATCCTCCGCATGCCGGACCCCGCCGCCCGGAAGTGTCCACGTGGTCTCGCCGTTGCCGGCCACATGACGAGCGAGCAACACCCGGCCCTGTTCGAGGCAGACGGCGTATGCCGCGAGTCTGAAGCTCATCCACCGAACGTAATGCCCTCATCCGGCTTGCCTGGTGACGGGGTCTCTGAGCGACTGCCCTCGATTTGGTAGTGCCGGGACTCCGCCGCGATGATGTCGCCACCGTTTTCCACCGGAAAGGAACGTTCGATGCGAGGTCGGTGGATGTGGCCGGCCGTCGCCCTGGGCGTCCTCGCGGCCGTCGCTCTCGGCATCTACGGTTGTGCGCGGGTTGTCGACCGTTCGATCGAGCAGGCGATGATCCCGGATATCGAGGCATCGACCAGTCCGGCTCTACTGGCAGAGGCGACCGAGTACGGAGGATGGATACTGCCGGTGAACAGCAAGGTGCTGCTGGTCGAGCGCAAGGATGATCGCGATCGCCGGTATCGGATCGCGGTCGAGCTCTCGCCGGCCGACCTCGTCTGGATGCTGGAGCAATCGCGATTCCGCACCACATTCGCGAAGGAACATCCCCCCTTCCTGCAGCAACCGATCGCTGGGCCGTCGCTGGAATCGTCACCCAATGTTGTCCGGGCTCAAGAATGGTTCTATTCCCCGGCGGGCACGGTGATGATGCGCGATATCACTGTCGACGAGCGGGATGCGGAGACGCGCATCGTGCATATCGATTTCCGTGGCGTCTGAGCGGCCGTGAACGATCCGGGCCTCGATATGGCAACGTCGGTGACCTTCCCGCAACCCCTCTCGGACAGTAGGAGTTCCAGTCTTGCGCTCTGACGAATCGAACACGGCGCCATATCACCGCGGCAACGCTGGAGCGGAACGCCCGCCCGTAGGACTGAGCGAGCGCGAACCGAACCCCATGCGGCACAAGATCCGTGCCGGCGGCAAATCCGGCACGCGCCCCGCCCCCAGCACCCCGAAGCCCTCGGACGACCTCATGGTGGGCAGGACGTCGAACCCCTACACATCGAAAGAGCTGCGGTACACGCTGGTCACCGTGGCCCTGATCGTGGATATGGTGTTGCATATCGCGGTGGGTGTGGCGGTGTGGTACAGCTTCGAGCATTCCCCCGAGCCCCCGTGGAATCCGATCATGTCGGGAGTGCTCGCCGCTATCGCCGCCTCGTTCCTCCACCGCACATTCATCCAGCGGCTGATCCGGACCACGCTCGGCAAACTCCTTTTCGGGCTCCGGTTGCGGCGCGAGGACGGCAGCTATCCAACGCTGGGGCAGCTGATCGAACAGTGGTTCATCGGTATCTTCGGCGCGCTGGAGATCCTGACCGTCTTCAGCTGACCGCCTGCGATCTGCCGATACGCGCTACGCCGGATTCGGGAAGGTACGGGACCGATCCCGCGGCGTGAGGTGACTGCCTCCGGCAGTGGGCCGCACCGTTGCACCCGAGTGCTACTGCTGGTGGCCTGTTGATGATGCGACGATCAGGACCACCAGATCGTCGCCGCGATCACCAGCAGTGGTAGTCCGATTCTGGTGCTGTCGATGCTCTATACCAGGATGGTCTCAGCGTAGGCAACGCGATCAACGGAGGTATCGATGCGTTCGAGGCTACGGGCGATGCCATCGGTGGTGGGGTATCGAAGGCGTGGAATGCGCTCTTCTGACCGAACGATGAGTCCTACCGCCTGGCGCACCTCGGCTCGCTATGTCGGAACGATACTGCTGTCGACCGTCTTCTCGGCCGGGTTTGCGGCCATGTGCTTCGTGCTGGCATCGGCCGGCTGGAGGAGCGCCGACAAGTTCGGCCATGCCGCCTCGAAATACGTGGCTCTACTGGGTATCTCGATGCTCGTCCTCGCGGTCATGGGAATCGCGGGGCTTGTCGCGCGAACACGTAGCACCAGCAGGATCCGACTGGAATCGGTGGACGGCACAGGCGCCACCGCCATTCCCGGCGCGATCCCAACCTTCGCTTTGTACCAATTGATGTGCTTCTGTTTCGCGGTGCTGCTGCTCGGAGCGAGTCTCGAAATCGCGGTATCGGGGCAGCCGATTCTCTGGATTCCTGCGCTCGCGTTGTTCTGTATGGGATTATTCTTCGCGTCGACACCAGGTCTCGCTCTGGCCGGTCGGATACGCAGGGCGAGTCTCGTGCTCACGCCCCAGGAGATCGTCTACGAGGGCTGGAGTTCCCGGATGAGTCTGCCGTGGTCGGATGTGACCGGTGTGCTTGCCGCGTCGACGCAGAACACCCCGTTGATATGCGTTATCGGCTGGGAGGGAGCTGTACGGAATCACCTGCGCACGCCATCCATCCGATTTGGAAGCAATTCGTATCGGTTCTGGAAACTGGAAGTTCAGGCGCCGGGCGGAGCGGTCGTTCTCGAATGTCCTCGTCTCGCCGCCGATGCCCACCGGTTGTTCCGATTCCTGACCTATTACGCCCACACTCCCGAGGCTCGGATGGAACTCGGAACTCCGGCGGCACTGAACCGCTGGGCCACCGTTCAGCCGACCGTTCGAGGTCCGCGCGCCGGCTTTTTCGGGTAGCCCGCACTGGCTTCGCCGCCAGGATGATGGCCGGTCCGGACGGCATCGAGAATCGCTGACGGCGCTCGCTGAATCTCCCCGCTGACGCTCGCAAAGATGCTGGAGCAATCGCGCTTCCTCACGACATTCGCGAAGGAATATCCACCGTTCCTGCAGCAACCGATCGCTGGGCCGTCGCTGGAATCGTCACCGAATGTTGTCCGGGCTCAGGAATGGTTCACTCCCCCGGCGGGCACGGTGATGATGCGCGATATCACTGTCGACGAGCGGGATGCGGATACGCGCATAGTGCATATCGATTTCCGCGGCGTCTGAGCGGCCGCCGACCATCCGGGCCGCACATCGGCACCCCCCCAGATGGAGCCGCCAGGCCGTGTACCAGGGCGAGGGCTGCGGCGAAAGCGGCATCGGTGCGCCGACTGGCCGGACTCGGCGGGGAGGAGTAGCAGCGCGCTGTGCCGAACGACAAGCAACGCCGCGCTCGTGGTATCGAGATCCCGGCCGGGTACAACGAGATTCCGCTCGGTGACCTGGACACTCTCCTGCAGACCGTGGGCCCGGCGATCACCGAGTCCGTTCCCGACGATCTTCGCGACGATGTACCGAATGTGCTCGGAACACTGCAAGTCATTGCCGGCCACCCTGGCCGCGGTCCCATAGCTGGACAATACTGTCGTACGTACTTACAGCCAGGATCCCATGCTCGGATATGGTCAGCGCCTGGATCCCACGCTCGCTGGCAACCAATAGCGGAGGGCCGAGGTGATGCGGCGGCGCGTCGGAGTTGTCAACTGAGCCAACCCCGCTGTGAACTGGGGTGTTCATCGAAGTCGTCGGGCCAATCCGATGGGCCGACAACGTCCTGTGTGGCGCGCGTGCGAGGGCGTATCGGGTTCGGAGTTTGTGGCGGCGGCGGGGGAGTAGGCGGAGGTGGAGGTTCAGCGCTCCAATTCCAGATGAAACGATCGGACGCCTTGATCTCGGAAACCTCAGGAGGCAACGGACGGAGGTAGTACTCGATTTCGGACCATCGGCACTCTCCGTTCTGCACCCGCATGCCATAGTCGGCGAGTTCCGATGAAGTCCCGGGCGCCGCTGCCAGGACCTGCATGAACTCTTCCGTGATCTCAGTAGGTTCGTCCAAGTACGCCTGGATATCGAAGTTCTCCATGCGTATGCACGACGTACGCAGGTCGTCCACCGAATTCATCAGCTTCCGGTAGGCGGATTCGACCTGCGGGTCGACGTCGAGGTCGCGATTCGAGCGCCAATTTGGATTCATCCGTTACTCCAGGGCTGCTGGCCCGTTCCGACGTCCCAGGCTTCTTGCGGTCTGTTTGTTGTCTGTGACAAGTCGCCCGCGACCCTTGCGTCATTTGCAATATGGGCTGCCTTGACGCCCTTTGTGAATGGCTTCACCAGATCCTCGAATTTCTGATTGGCTTGATCGCGCATGTACGCGGCGGGATCCCGTAGTGCATCGAGGAATTTCTTGACTGCGTCGACGAGAGTTCGGATATCATTGACCATCTTGACTACTTCGGCAATGATATCCTTAACCTTGAACGCAATTTCGAGAAGTTGAGCAGTCCAGCCGACGACTGGCATTTTTTGGAATACCTTTTTGAATAAGTCGGTCACTCCGTCGATGGTGACTTGACTTTCCAGCAATTTCCACAGGGCGTCCAGTACCCAGCGGATGGCACCACGAATCTGATCAGAAACGGCACCCAAGCCTTCGGCGATGAGTCGACCGGTCGGGCCTTCCCACTTCATCGCGGCGATCTGGCGTCGTGCCCAATCGCCGAACGCGAGAGCGGCCTGACCGTCCCAGTAGCCGTCCACCCGTGTCGCCCCGGACTCGAGATTCTTGCCGCAGGACTCGAGGGCTTGCCCGGCGATCTTGTATGCCTCACCTATGCGCCGTATCTCGGTCCAATTGCCCGGAATCGGCTTCAATGCCTCTCCCATCGGGTCGAACTCTTTACCCGCGGCATGGGTGAGGCGCTTGATCGAATCGTTGACTGCACCCAATGGGGGCGCGACGTCACCGATAAGGCCGATCAACTCTTCTTTATTTGCCGCCGGCGGATCCAGATTCGGATTCTCTGGTTTCAGGTAGGCCACTGCGCCCTCGAAGGCATTGGTGGCCCCCACCGCTTCCCTATCCGACAGTACGGGGACCTCCTGGCCCGGGACCAGAAGATTTTCCTTCTGGCGGTTCAGTGCCTCGTATGTCCTGTTGTCCTGGTCTACGTACAACCAGGCCGAATCCCGCAATGAAAGGGCGCTGTTGGCGGAAACCGTGCCGATACTCAGCATCCGCGTATGGGTGTCCTCCGCGAACGATCGCACGTGATCCAGCAATCCATCGATGATCTCCGCGCTCACCCATTCGGCCGGTGGACCTTCTTTTCGGATAAACGCGGCTGCGTTCCAAGCGTCCTTTCCGATATCTTCCAGGAGGTTCCCCATACCGGCGATCTCACCTGGGACTGCGCGGAATTCTTCAGGCAATTACAGCCACCCCGATCAACTATCTGTTTTCCTGATGGATCCGATGACGCTCTCGGCCTCTTCCGGGCCGAGGGCCTGGTCGATCGCAGTATGGCGCCGGAATACAAACAGAGCAACTTCGGCATTCGCGTACCCAGGCGTTGCGATCACCGTGAATTCTGAGTGCTCCGGATCGCAGGGTGCGTTCTTGGCGATACCGGAGATCGATGCGGTGTACCGGACCGCGGGCCGGCCGTCGATCTCGTACTCGACGGGACCCTGTGTCTCTATCCTGGGGACGGAGGCGAGTTCGGGGCCACGGAACAGGTCGGGCACCATTTCGATCTCTTGCCGTGCCGCCGTAGCAGTGTCCACGCCATTTCGGCCGCGAACCCCGATGTAGGCCAACGATGACGTATCGCTCTCCGCGCAGTAGTGGTGGCCGTAGTCGCTGACTGATCCATACATCGCCAGCGTGTGCTCACCTGCCGGGTCCGTGTAGCCGACGACCATGCTTTCACTCGGGCGCCAGCCGTTTCCCTGTGGCACGGTGTAACTCAACCCGTAACGGGTGGGCACAGACTGGGGTGCACTGTCCGGTACCACAGTCATCACGGGCGGATCGATACGCGGGAATCCAGGAGGTGGAGGCGGATCGGTAGGCTCGGCCGGCTCAGGCGGTCCCCAGGAAGGGGTGCTGCCGACAGTTGTCCCGGGATCGTCGACATGCGGATTTCCTGTGGTGGCGACGTACACCATGAATCCTGCGACAACCGCGATTGATACAACTATCCGCAGCAGTTGGATGCGGAAACTCTTGGCGCCCGCCGGTCGCAGGAAATCCCGGAGAAACGCGGAGATCCGGTTGGTCGGATCACCGCCGGGCATGACACCGCCGGGTGGCCCGGCCGACACTGCTCGAGCAGACCCGATATTCAGCACTATAGTGCTGAAACGACTGCGCCCGGCTTCGCACCGCTCCCCCTGATCTTCAAAGACTCGAAATCGTGCCGCCACGGTAGCATGCGATCGATTCTGCGGTCCGGCTACCGGCCATTTCCTCGAAGCGATAGCCTGACCGACAGTCCACAACTGACCCGACGCGAGAGAGAATCCGGCGTGACTTCGCGACTTACCGCATCGACAGGTTCGAGGCGTCGGCCCGGGCAGACCGGAGCTGCTGGGGCCGTGGCTGTCGCCGCCATGGCGGGGCTGATGGCCGGGTGTGCGGAAACGGGTGATTCGGCGGCGGCACCGGAGACGTCCGTCGCCGCGCCGCACGGCCAAACCTCATCGGCGCCGCCGTCTGCTGATTCTGGAACCTCGATCCGGGTCTCCGTACCTCCGGCCGCAGATAACGCCGTGCCGGGCAAGGTGGCCTTCGATCCGTGTTTCCGGGTCGAGGACACGCTGATCGAACAGTCTGGATTCGATGCCGGTTCCCGCGAACGTAATGCTGCCGAGGTCACGGATTTTCCTACTCGGACCGAGGTCGGGTGCACCTTCTTCCGGTACGGGAATGTTGCCGGTGAAACCACATTGACCGGTGCACTCGACGTTATGACAAGTACGACCACGTTGGCAGAGGTCACTGCGAGTGAGCAGTACGAGGTAATCGATTCGTCTCCGGTCAACGGCCGGCCCGCCGTGATCTACCGGATGAAGGAAGAGATCATGATGCCCTCGTGTCATGCCGCGATCGAGGCGCCGGACGGAACGCTTCAGATCGCTGTGGACAAAACACCGGTCCCTGCCGATGTTCCGGAACCATGCGACCAGATCCGCGAGATCGCCGAAACCATAGCCGCGTCCCTCGACTCATGAGCGCAGTCGGGCGCTCCGGCGGTATCTGAGTGTTCACATGCGCTCGGCGCGTGCGGAGGGGGCCGGCAGGTCGCGCTCTCGGGCGTGAAGTTCCCGGGACGCTTCACGAGTGCGCGGATCGCGGCCGTTGGGGTCGGGTGGGTGTGTCGCGCCGCTCGTTCCGACGCTCGATCCTGCTGGCCGAGATCATGAATCCGTAACGCGCGTTCGGAGTTTCAGCCCCACGTGGCCTGGTCGGGCATGGTCGAGGTGGGCACCGCATAGAAGAAGTGGCCGGGCCTCAGTTCGTTCATTGGGTGCCAGCCGCCCCATGGATCGCGCTGATAGAAGCTGAACCCTCCCATGTCGGCGTCGAAGCAGACGATGTCGGCGGTGCCGAACGGGCTCCAATAGACGTCGGTGCCGGGGCGCGGTGCCTCGAGTGGTGTGCGGAACAGGTGACTGCACGGCGTGATCACCGGGTTGTACATGGAGGGCTGAGCGGCGGCGGACGGGGTGAGCGCAGTGAGTCCCGCGGCGGTGATCGCGGCGGCGGCAAGCCCGTTGCGGATCGTAGAACGCATCTATTCTGCTCCGTTTACTGGGTGGAAAAGGGTTCACTCACTGATATCAGCAAATGCTCAGCTACTGTTATGTGCTGACGGCCGACGTGTAGATAGATTCTGCCGCATCGCCGCCGGAACCCAAACCGACCGCGAACCAAGGGCGGCAGTCAACCGATGCGCCGCCCTTGTTCGCAGAGCGCCGTCGTCCCTTCGCGTACCGTGTCGAATGCCGCCGCCAAACGATGTGCCAGCAGCGGCTTCACCTTCGCGGCTGCTTCATCGAGCGTGTAGAACCCAGCAGAGCGGATCTCGCCCGGATGGAGGACCATCCCCGCTACATCACTGTCGGCGAGCACACCACCGTCGAAAAGGAAAACGACACCCTCGGGACGGCTGTCCTGTGGGCGCACGTGGTCCACCAACAGCAACCGGCCCACCGGTTGGTTCCAGCCGATCTCCTCGCACAGTTCGCGGCGAACCGTCTCCCACGGTGCCTCGTCTTCTTCGACGGCACCGCCCGGTATTTCCCAGTTGGGTTTGTAGGTCGGCTCCACGAGAAGCACTCGGTCCCGCCCGTCGCGAAACAACACCCCCGCAGCCATCCGCTTGCGTGCCAGCCCGGCCACGTACTGCTCCACCGGCAACACCCCGGTTGCCGACTCCGAACTCGATGGTGTGCTCACCCGCATCACCGTATCCTCGGGCCTGCATCTCCGCAGTTTCCGCCGTGGTAAACATTGCCCGCGCCACCAAGTCGATCGATTGATCCGGAAGTGGCGCGGTGGATCGACGGTCAGGGCCACCAGATCGTCGCCGCGATCACCAGCAGCGGTAGTCCGATCGCGATGGCGTAACCGACCACTACCAGGGCGCTCGTGGTGCGTCCTGCGTGGAGGTCCAGCGTGGGAAGCTGAGACGCGGTAGCACGGTTTCCACATCGGCGACGTCCAGTACGGCGTCGAGTTCGTGCGGACCGAGGTGGTCGGGTGCCGGCAGGATCACCAGGTCGGCACCGGCGTTGCGTACCTGGTCGGCCACGCGTAGCACCGAGTGTTCGCCGGGCCATACGAGGTGGTAGCCGAGTCGGTCGGCGAGGCGGTGTACGTGGTCGCGGTCGGTCTCGGGTGCTCGGCTGATGTCGTGGTTGATCCAGCCGAACGCGATCGAGTGGCTCATGGCGCGATATCGGCGTCGGTGACGGGTTCCGGGGTATCGCGACTGGCGCGGAGCCCGGCCGCCACTCGTTCCAATGTTGCTGTATCGATGCAGTATTGGTCGCGCAACAGCCGGACTGTCGTTTCCATTGCCCAGGTTCGCGCCGGTCGCTTGGGCAGAGGTGGTTGTTCGCGCACAGTGCCTCCTGGGTGGGGTGTCATGGCGTGCACCCGGCGCCGAGGAATTCCGTGGTCGGCGGGCTCGTAGGGTGCTGGCCCACCTGGTGGTTCGACCCGGCGCCGGGGCTGGATCAAGCCTCATCGACCGGTGTTCGCGGTCCCAGGGACAGCAGTCATAAAGAACCGCTACGCTTCCGCTAAGTTCGCAGCGACAGGGGGTTTCGCGTGATCGTGGAGGTTTGGACAAGGGTCGAGGTGCGGGCGCTACGTGACGCGGCGTTGCGGATGACCCAGGAGCAGTTCGCCGAACAGATCGGGTGGTCTGTTGCGACCGTGCGAAAATGGGAACGTGCCACCGAATCGCGGCCGGTGCGCGGGCAACGTGCCGCCGACCTCGATAGTTGGCTCGCCAAGCTGAGCCCGGAGCAGATGCGTCGATTCGCTCTCGCCGTATCCGCCCCGCGGGCCGCAGCACAGCGACACTCGCCGTCTGGAGGCGTAGAGGATGAGGCAGACGTGAACCGCCGCGAATTCAGCAAGGCTGCCGCGGTCACCGTCGCGACGTTGCCGCAGTGGAATCCGTCCCGCATCGGTACGGCGGATGTGGACCGGCTCAACGCATTCACAGCCGATTTGGAGGCCGCTCAGCAGAGGATTGGTGGTGCAGGGCTCCTGCCCACTGCTGTCGACGCATTGGAGCGTAGTCAGGCGCTGGTGCACAACTGTGTCTTCGACGACGCGACTGGCCGAGCGTGGATGTCCGCAGTAGGCGAGCTTGCGGTTCAAACCGGCTGGCTCGCTTACGATGCGGAGCGCACCGAGCTGGCGTGGCGCTGCTATTCGGATGCGCTGTCGTTGGCATTCACGGCGGACGACGACGATCTGACTGTACATGCATGCCTGAATGCTGCCCTGCAGACCACAACCCTGGCGCGTGTCGGCCGAGCGTCCCCGTCGTATGCACTCGCGCTCACCCGCCGCGCCGGAAGCCTGGTGCGGCGGCGGCCGGCGGGACGGATACACGCACTGATCGCCGCACGTGAGGCCGCCGCACACGGAACGGCTGGCGACTGGAGCAGCGTCCAGCGTTCCACGTCGGGGGCCTGGCGTGAGATGGACAATGCCATCGATCATGAGCCGGTGGACGAGTGCGCTCCATGGCTGCGGTTCGTCAGCCATTCCGAGATCCGGTTCCATGAGGCTCGGGCTTGCACCGATAGCGGCCGTCACGAGCGTGCCCTCGGCTTGTTCGAGGTCGTGGCGGGTGAACCGGCGAGCGCGGGCAATGCTGTCCACAGGACAGCATGGAAGTCAGCGGCGCTCGCCCGCACCGGTGACGCACGGTCGGCGATCGATGCGGCCGCACCGGTGCTCGATGCGCTCGAAGGCTGGCTGTCGTCTCCGCGCGCACTCAAAGCGCTGGCAACAGTGCGGCACTTGGCCGACATTTTGCCCGATGGCGAAGAATTTCGGAATCGGTTTGAGGTTCCCCCGCATTGTTGGAGGGCGGGGTAATCAGGTTCCAGCCGGAACCGGGTGATGGTAGCTCG
>NZ_JBSFRU010000038.1:0-29972 GCF_053589395.1 Nocardia sp. NPDC003345 | reverse complement strand
CTGGCGATTCCCGCGGTAGTCCTGGGTATGGGGCTGCTGTGGACCTGGCTGGTGCTGCCGGTACCGCTCTACGGGACCCTCGCCGTCCTGGTCGTGGCGTTCCTGGCGGTCCAGGCGCCGCAGGGTTTCCGGGGCGTGGCCGCGTCCATCATGGCCACCGACCGCGATCTGGAGGACAGCGCGGTCATGCTCGGCGCGGGCCGTACGAGGGCCGTCGCCCGGATCACCGTGCCGCTGATGAAGGTGAGCCTGCTGTCCACCTTCCTGCTGCTGCTGATGCTGAGCATGCGCGAACTCACCGTTCCGCTGTTCCTCTACACCAGCGAGACCGAGATCCTCTCGATCGCCATCTACGACGCCTTCGAGAACGGTGGCGCGTTGCGGCAGGCGGCCGCGATGAGCGTGATCTACACCGCCTTCATGTTCGTCCTGTCCTATATCCCGCGCCGCCTGGCCCGTCAGTAAACGTTTCGAGAGGGAACCAGAACCATGAAGCTCACCAGATGGGGCGCCATCGCAGTCGCCCTGCTCCTCGGCGCCTCGCTGGCCGCGTGCGGCGGGGGGCCGGGGCGGCCGGACGACGCCGCCGTCGCCGAGACCATGCTGGCGATGCCCGCGATCGACGACTCGAACGGGCTCGTCGTCCACGGCGAGCGGATCGCCGACGCCGGACTGCTGACGGCGGCCCGCGGGGAATCGCTGAACTGGTACACGGCCTCGGGCGCGGAGAGCGCCGGGCTCACCGCCGCCCGGTTCGAGGCCGAGACCGGGGTCCAGGTGAATATGACGCGGCTGCCGTCGGGCAAGCTCAACGAGCGGGTCCTCAGCGAGAACGGCGCCGGCCGGTTGTCGGCCGGGGTGGTCACCATCACCGATCCGATCCTGGCCGAGGGCTTCGCCGAGGCAGGTGTTTTCGCCCCCTACCGGACGCCCACCTACGACAAGCTGGTGGATATGGGCGATGTGGTCTGGAAGGGCGGTGAGTACTACACCGTCTACTACTCGGCCTACGCCTTCGCCTACAACGATCTGGCGGTCGAGGCGGACGAGGCCCCCGACCGCTGGGAGGATCTGCTCGACCCGAAGTGGAAGGGCAAGATCGGGGTGGTCAACGCCGGTGCCGGTGGCACCGTGCAGGGTCTGGCCGATTTCCAGGAGCGCGTTCTGGGCGCGGATTACTGGAGTGGCCTGTCCGCCCAGGAACCGCGGATCTTCGACACCACCTCCGTCCAGCTCGACGCGCTGGCCCGCGGTGAGATCGAGGTGGCCACCATCGGATTCAACAGCACCTACGGCGCCGAGCAGGCGGGCGCTCCCATCGAGCTGGTGGTCCCGGAGAAGGGTGTCTCCGGCACCTTCAACATGCAGGGATTGACCCGGGCCGGGGCGAACAGCCCGGCGGCGCGGCTCTTCATGAACTGGACCATGTCGCGTTCCGGTCAGGAGTTCGCGGCGGCACAGGGTTTCGTGGGTTCCCGCACCGATATCGACCAGGTCCCGACGGGCCAGTATCAGCTGCCCAAGGCCGATGACAAGGGTTTCGTGGTCTACACCCCGGAGGACGCCCGGAATCGCGGCCGCGACATCGTGACCCGCTGGAACAAGATGTTCGCCTTCGGCTGACCCGCGACTCGCGTACGCGAGGGCCGGTTTCCGGCCCGGGTGGAACCGGCCGCCGCGACCTCGATGAGGGAGGTCGCGGCGGCCGGTTCTCGTTGCTCAATCCGCGAACCGCTCGACCACGGCCGCCAGCCCCTGCCCGCCGCCGATGCACAGGGTGGCCAGGCCGTAGCGGCCGCCGGTGCGGGTGAGCTGACGCGCCAGGGTGCCCGCCAGCCGGGCTCCGGTGGCGCCCACGGGATGGCCGAGCGAGATACCGGAACCGTGCACGTTCACCCGTTCGCGGTCGCTCGCGCCGAACTTCCACTCCCGCATGACCGCGAGCGCCTGGGCCGCGAAGGCCTCGTTGAGTTCGATCAGATCCATATCGGCCAGGGTGAGCCCGGCCCGCTCCAGGGCGGCGGCGGTGGCCGGCACCGGACCGATCCCCATGGTGCGCGGGGGGACCCCCGCGACTGCCCAGGAGACCAGCCGGACCAGCGGGCGCAGCCCCAGTTCGGCCGCCCGTTCCGGCGTGGTGACCACGCACAGCGCCGCCGCGTCGTTCTGACCGCTGGCATTGCCCGCGGTCACGGTGGCGTCGTCGAGGGTCTTCCCCATGATGGGGCGCAGGGCCCCCAGCGATTCCATGCTGGTGTCGGAGCGCGGATGCTCATCGGTATCGACCACGGTGTCGCCGCGCCGGCCGGGCACCGTCACCGGCACGATCTCCTCCGCGAACACCCCCGACCCCTGGGCGGCCACGGCGCGGCGGTGCGATTCCAGCGCCAGCGCGTCCTGCGCCTCGCGGGTGATGCCGTACTCCCGCCGGACGTTCTCCGCCGTCTCGATCATGCCGCCGGGTACGGGGTAATCGGGTCCGCCCGCCGTGGTGCGCGCGCGGGCCAGCCCGTCGTGCATGGTCATACCGCTGCGGGCCGCGCCCCAGCGGGCGTCGGTGGTGTAGAACGGCACATTGCTCATACTCTCGGTGCCGCCCGCGACGACGAGCCCCGCCGCTCCGGTCTGCACCGCCATCGCCGCGTTGATGATCGCCTGCAGGCCCGATCCGCACCGCCGGTCGATCTGCTGGCCCGGTACCTCGACCGGGAGTCCGGCGGTCAGGCCGACCACCCGGCCGATGGCCGGCGCCTCGCTGTTGGGGTTGCAGTTCCCCAGGATCACATCGTCGACGGCCGCGGCGGGCAGTCCGCGGGCGAGGAGTTCACGCAGCACCGCGGCCCCCAGATCCACCGCGGTCAGCGGGCGGAAGACACCGCCGTAACCCCCGATCGGAGTACGCAGTGGTTCGCAGATGACGGCGTCTTTCATAACTCTCCTCGGTGGTGCTTCGGCTATGCCGGCTCGGTGATCGGTGCGGGGTCGAATTCGAGGCGCGCGTGGATTCGGGAACTTTCGCTCCCGGTGGCCGGGGAGACGACCTCCAGCACCCGGTTCGGTCCCGGTCGCGCCACCAGTTCGGCCGGGTCGCCGCAGAACAGCGGCGCCAGCCCGCGATGCCGCAGCGTCGCGGGGGGACGGGTGCCCGTGCGCCGGGCCGCCTCGGCCAGGGCCACCGCCATGAGCGGGCCGTGTACGACCAGGCCCGGATAGCCCTCGGTCCGCGTCGCGTAGGGCCAGTCGATATGGATCCGGTGCGAGTTGGCGGTGAGTGCGCTGAAACGGGCCAGCCGCACCGGATCGGTGCGCAGGTCCCATCTCGTTTCCCGCTCCCCGGTGGTCCGGGCCGGGCCGATCAGCTGCGTGACGAGCTGTGCGGGGGAGGGCTGGGCCGTCGACGCGCCGGTCCGCGCGGCGGTGTAGACGATGTTCTGGATCTCCTCGAGCAACAGGGTGCCGCCCCGGTCGTGGACCCGTACGGTGAGGTCGACCAGGATCAGCGGCCCGGTACGGCCTTCCCGCGCACGCGGCTCGGACGCGCGGGAGGTCACGGCCACCTCGGCGCCGATCGGCACCGGAGCATGGAAGGTGAGACGGCCACCGCCGAACATCCGGCGCGGCAGGGTGACCTCCGGCATGATCCCGGTGCCGAGGCGAGGATGCCCGTCCGGCCCCAGCGTGCCGGGATCCGGCCAGCGCGCGAGCGCTATCCAATGCCACAGGGGCGGCAGCGGCGCACCCGCACCCAGATCCAGGTCGTCGGCGCCGAGCAGGCCTGCCAGGCCCGCCACCGCCGCCGGATCCACGATCCGGTCGACCACGCTCTCCCGGGAAGCGCTCACATGAACCGCCCGCCGGTCACTTCGGCGACCGTGCCGGTCATATAGGAGGACAGGGACGAGGCGTAGAACAGCGCCGCCCCGGCGACCTCGTCCGGTTCACCCGGCCGCTGCATCGGGATCTCCGCCATCTTCTGGTCCCATGCCTTCTGCGGCATCGCCTCGGTCATCGCCGACCTGATCAGTCCCGGCTGGATCGCGTTGATCCGGACCCCGTGGTGGGCCATCTCCTTGGCGGCCGCCTTGGTGAGTCCCACGATTCCGGCCTTGGCGGCCGAGTAGTTGGTCTGCCCGACCATGCCGACTTTCCCCGACAGCGAGGAGATATTGACGATCGCACCCGACTTCTGCTCCCGCATCCGGGCCGCGGCCAGCCGGGTGCCGTTCCAGGTGCCCTTCAGATGAACCCGGACGACGAGATCGAAATCGTCCTCGGTCATGGTGCGCATGGTCGCGTCGCGGGTGATACCGGCGTTGTTGACGAAAACGTCGAGCGAGCCGAACTCGGCCACCGCCGTATCGACCAGTGTCTGCACCTGTGCGGCGTCGGCGACATCGCATCCGACGGCGCGGGCCCGCTCACCGAGTCCGGCGGCGGTCGCCCGCGCGGCGGCCTCGTCCAGGTCTCCGAGTACGACGCGGGCGCCGTGTTCGAGGTAGAGCCGGGCGATGGCCAGGCCGATGCCCTGTGCGCCACCGGTGATGACGGCGGTCTTATCGGCGAGAAGTGCGGTCATGAGGAACCTTCCTGTCGGTGCTGCGGGTCGCATACCACTACCCGCCGGTCGTGCAGCCGGCCGATCTCGCGGCCGGTCAGTCCCAGGTCGCGCGTCAGCACCTGTTCGGTATCGGCGCCGAGTAGCGGCGCGGGTTCGGGAGCCGCGGTGAGGTCCTGCCAGCGGATCGGGTTCCCGGTGGCCAGCATCTCGCCGATACCCGGTTGCCGGACCGGCCGCGCGAGCGAATCCGGGTCCGCGCGGGCCGTCGCGGCGGCCTCCCGCATCGATCGGTAGGGGCCCCACAGCACGCGCGCCTCGTTCAGGCGGGTGGTCAGCTCGTCGAGGGTGCGGGCCGCGAACCACGGACGCAGGATCGAGGCGATGGTCTCGCGCAACTCGTAGCGTTGCGATTCGTCGCGCAGATCGGTGCCGAGCGCCGATTCGAGCGCCGCGAAAACCGGTGCGGTACCGGTGGCCTCGCACAGTGCCCGCCACTGGCCTTCGGTCAACGCGACGACCATGACGCGCCTGCCGTCGGCGGTGGCGAAATCCGTGCCGAAGCTGCCGTAGAGATGGTTGCCGTGCGGGGCGCGGTCGCCGTATTCCTCGGCCTCGGCCAGCCAGCCGAGTGCTCCCACCGCGGACAGGGCCACATCCGACAGCGCGATATCGAGCCGGGACCCCTCGCCGGTCTGTTCGCGCCAGCCCACCGCGGCCAGGACGCCGAGGGCGGCGGACGCCCCGGCGAGCAGGTCCCAGGCCGGCAGCACATGGTTGACCGGCTGTGCCGCACCGCCGGTTCCGGTCATATCCGGCACTCCGACCGCGGCGTTCACGGTGTAGTCGACTCCCGGGCTGCCGTCCGGGAAACCGAGCACGTGTACCGAGATCGCGTCGGGCCGGCGGGCGGTGAGATCGGCGTGGGTCACCCGGTGCCGCCCGACCAGGTTGTCGACGAGGATGCCGGCCCCCGGCCCCGGCCCGGTGCACAGCGCCAGCAGGAGTTCGCGTCCCTCCGGGGTGCGGTAGTCCAGGGCCACCGACCGCTTCCCCTTGTTCAGGTTCGCCCAGTAGAGGCTGGCGCCGGAACGGGCAAGCGGCCAGCGCATATGGTCACTACCGCCGCCCGGTAGGTCGACCCGGATGACCTCGGCCCCGAGCTGGGTGAGGCTCATACCGCAGGAGGGCCCGGCGACGAAGGTGGCGCATTCGACCACCCGCAGGTGGGCCAGTGGGGTGTTCATGAGAAGCGTGGCTCCCGTCGTTCGAGGAAGGCGTCGCGGCCCTCCTGTGCGTTCGGCCCGTGTCCCGCCAGGGCCATGGCGGTCCGTTCGGCAGCCAGGAACTGCGCGAAGTCGGCGCGGTCCTGTGCCAGTAGTGATTTGGTGAGGGCATTCGACTGGGTCGGGCCGGCCGCCAGCGTGGCGGCGAGCTCGCGGGCCCGTGCGGTCGCGGTCCCGGACGGCACGGTCTCGGTGACCAGACCCGCCGCGCGGGCGTCCCGGGCGGTGAGGGGTTCGCCCAGGAAGAGATGGGCGGCGGCCCGCTGCTGCCCCAGCCGGCGCGGCAGGTGATAGGCGGTTCCGGCGTCGGCCGTCAACCCGCGGGCGGCGAAGGGGGCCTTGAAAGAAGCATCCGCACCGGCGATCACGAGATCGCAGGCGAGCACGATTCCCCAGGCGGCGCCGATGGCGTAGCGCTCGACGGCCGCGATGACCACCTGGTCCGCCCGGACCATGGACGTCACCAGTTCGTGAATCATGGTGAGCCGTTCGGCCGGGCCGAGAACGCCCGCTTCCGGCCCGGGCATGGACGCGACATCGCCCCCGGAGGAGAAGAATTCGTCGCCGCCGGTGAGGACCACGGCCGCGTCCCGGCGGCGGGCGGCGTCGGCGAGGCCGGCCCGCAGCGACTCCAGGGTCGGTGCGTCGAGGGCGTTGCGCCGGTGCGGACGGTTGAGCCGCAGGACGGTGACCCCGGGGCCCGGGTGTTCCTGGTGGACGGGTGCCTGAGCGGTATCGGAGGTCATAATCTATAGAAAATATAGTATGTCTTCATAGGTGTCGAGGGTTGGGAGTGGGTGCGGATTCGGTCTGCCGGGCGCGGGCCCGGCGGGTGCGCGGCGCGGCGTGGCCGGGTCGGAAGAGGTCCGCGGCCGCCGCGCGAGCGGGGGATCAGACTTGGATCCGGTAGTCCTTCAGCAGCGCCCGGCCGATGATCATCTTCTGGATATCGGAGGTGCCCTCGCCGATCAGCATGAAGGCGGCCTCGCGGTAGAGGCGCTCGATCTCGTATTCCTTGGAATAGCCGTAGCCGCCGTGGATACGGAAGGAATCCTGGACGACTTCGTTGCAGTACTCCGCGGCCAGCATCTTCGCCATACCGGCCCCGACATCGTTGCGTTCCCCGGTGTCCTTGAGCCGGGCGGCCCGGACCGTCATCGCGTGGGCGGCCTCGACCTTGGTGGCCATTTCCGCGAGACGGAACAGGATCGCCTGGTGATCGGCGATCTGCTTACCGAAGGTTTCGCGCTGCTGCGCGTAGGAGATCGCCAGTTCGAAGGCCCGCAGCGCGATACCGCAGGCGCGGGCGGCGACATTCACGCGGCCCACTTCGACCCCGTCCATCATGTGATAGAAGCCCTGGCCGGGGACGCCGCCGAGAATCCGGTCCGCCGGAATCCGGTGGCCGGCGAAGACCGCCTCGGTGGTGTCCACCCCCTTGTAGCCCATCTTGTCGATCTTGCCGGGGATGGTCAGGCCGGGAGCCGTCTCGCCGTAGCCGGCCTCCTTTTCCACCAGGAACGTCGTCAGGTTCTTGTAGACGCTGTCGGCGCCCTCGTCGGTTTTCACCAGAACGGCCACGAGGTTCGAGGTGCCGCCGTTGGTCAGCCACATCTTCTGGCCGTCGATCGTGTACCAGCCGTCCTCGCCGCGAACGGCCCGGGTCTTGATCGCCGCGACATCGGAGCCCAGCCCCGGCTCCGACATCGAGAACGACCCGCGCGTCTCGCCGGTGGCCATCCGCGGCAGATACTTCCGCTTCTGCTCGTCGGTGCCGTGCCGCATGATCATGTAGGCCACGATGAAATGGGTATTGATCACGCCCGAGACGCTCATCCAGCCGCGGGCGATCTCCTCCACACACAGCGCGTAGGTCAGCAGGGATTCGCCCAGGCCGCCGTACTCCTCGGGGATCATCAGCCCGAAGATGCCCAGATCCCGGAGTCCGTCGACGATTTCCCGCGGATACTCGTCGGCGTGCTCGAGTTCGGTGGCGACCGGGAGGATTCTCTTCTCCACGAATGCGCGGACCGTCGCGATGATCTCGGTCTGGTCCTCGGTCAGTCCGTCGGTGCCACATAGCCGGCCCATACCGGATCCTCCTTCTTCGGCGACCGTGCCGCGGCTCGATCTCGACCGGGTGCTGTCGAACCCGTGCCGGGCGGCTGCCCTGGAGCTCGGTCTGGAGTGAATTATTGATCCGGTCATTTGTAGCATAAGTACGTACAAATGTGGGCCGAAGCGGCGAACCGTACGCGGGCGCGGTCAGAGTGTGTTGCGGCGCAACGTCACCCGATAGGTGTAGTGCTCGGGCAGGAAATAGCTGACCGACAGATCGATGGGCAGGCCGGCGGCGTCGGAGTACAGCCGGTCGACCCGGAGCATGGGATGGCCCTCGTCGCAGCCGAGCGCGGCGGCGACCTCGGTATCGGCCCGCGCGACCGTGATCGACTGGGCCGCCTCGGCGATCGGGTTGTCCAGGTAGGGCCCGAGCAACCCGATCACGGTGTGCGAACTCGCCCCGCCGGCCCCGACCTCGGCGCGTCCGGTGAGGTGCCGGCCGATGTGCTCGGGCAGGTACACGGTTGTCAGCACGAACGGAACGCCTTCGTGGATACGGCGGAAGGCGACGGTGTGGACGATATCGGTATCGAGCCGCAGCCTGCCCGCGGCATCGATGTCGACGCGGCGGTGCAGTGGGGTGAGCACCTCCATCGTGGTATCGGAGGACAGGCTCATCAGATCCTCGATCGAACCGTGATGCCGCAGGTAGTGCCCCTCGGATTCGGCGACGAAGGTACCGCGGCCCGGCACCCGGTACACCGTGCCGTCGGCGACGAGATCCTGGAACGCGCGGCGCACCGTCTGACGGCTCACCCCGTACCGCTGCGCGAGTTCCGCCTCGGTCGGCAGTTTCCCGCCGTCTCGGTAGGCGCCCGCGGCGATGCCCGCGCGCAGTTCCCGGGACACCATCTGATGCGCCGGCTCGACGCCCCGCTCCCGGTCTGCCTTCATACTCTCCTGCTCTCTGGATAGATATGTACGGACATTTTGCCGAATGATTCCGCCGGGGCGCGAGTAGGGTCGGTTGGGCGATTCGTGGTGTCCGGAGATCGGGGGAGAAAATGGCGGCCGATATCGAGACCGAGGCCGGTGAGCTACTGGCCGCGCTCGCCGAACCCGCGGGGCAGGCCGATCCCTATCCGCTCTACCGGCGACTGCGGGAATTCGGCCCGGCCGTGCGGTCGCCGGACGGGGCGCTGGTGGTCAGCGGGTATCGGGCGGCCACCGCGCTGGTGCGCGATCATCGTTTGCAGAAGCGGCCCGAACGCAACCTGATCGGCGCCGGATTCGCGAACTGGCGGGAACGCCCGGGGCTGCGCCTGGTCTTCACCAGCATGCTGGTGCGCAACCCGCCGGACCACACCCGGCTGCGCCGGGCGGTGTCCAGCGCGTTCACCGCCCGGCGGGTCACCGGACTGCGCGCCGCGATCGAACGGATCGTCGCGGACCTGATCGCCGGCCTGCGCGGCGCGGGCACCGTCGATTTCGTGGACGCGTTCGCGTTTGCGCTGCCGGTCACCGTGATCGGTGAGTTGCTCGGCGTTCCGGAAGCCGACCGGGCCCGGTTCCAGCCGCTGGTGCGGGACTGGACCGCGGTGCTGGATCGTTTGGACGAGCACACCGTCGCGAAGGCCGATACCGCCGCGGCGGAGATCGCCGGCTATCTGACCGGCCTGGTCGCGCGCCGCCGCGCCGAACCGCGCGCGGATCTGCTGTCGGCACTCGCGGCCGACGGCGCCCTCGACGAGGACGAGATGGTGACCATGGCGGCGCTGCTGTTCGCGGCGGGGTTCGAGACGACCACCGGACTCCTCGCGAACGGCCTGAGCGCGCTGCTCGACAATCCGGAGCAGGCCCGGATGCTGCGCGCCGACCCCGGTCTGGCCGACACCGCGACCGAGGAACTGCTGCGGTACGACTCGCCGGTGCAGGTGCTCACCTCCCGCACCGCACCCGAGGACCTGCGGGTCGGTGATCACGCCCTGGCGGCCGGTCAGCGGGTGATCACCCTGCTCGGTGCGGCCAACCGGGACCCCGAGGTCTTTCCCGAACCGGATCGGCTGCGTCTGGACCGTGCCGGTGAACCGCCGCTGTCGTTCGGCGGTGGTTTGCACTTCTGCCTGGGCGCGCCGCTGGCCCGGCTCGAGGCGCAGGTGGCCTTTCCCGCGCTGCTGCGCGCGTTTCCGGATCTCGCGCGGGCCGGCGCGGGGGTGCCACGCCGGGGCCTGGCCCTGCACGGCCTGGTCGCCCTGCCGGTCCATACCGGATGAACTGTGCGACAGGGGGTTCCGCCCGGCCCGGCCGTCAGGGATTGGCGGCGTCGAACTCGGCGCGGCAGCGTTCGATATCGGCGTGATTGTCGCGGGCCCAGGCGGCCATGGCGAGGATCGCGGCGGCGAGACCGTCGCTGCGGGACGTGAGCGCGTACTCGACCTGCGGCGGCGCGGTCGGATAGACCGTGCGGCTGATCAGGCCGTCGCGCATCAGGTTCCGGGTGCAGACGGTGAGCATCCGCTGGGACAGGCCCGGCACCGCGCGCAGCAGATCGCTGAAACGCCTTGGTCCACTGTGCAGTTCGACCAGGACGAGCAGGCTCCATCGGTCGCCGAGGCGTTCCAGGAGTTCTTTGATGCCGCAGTGATCCCCACCACAGGGCCCGGCTTCGACGTCCATATCTGCCTGGTCGGTTACATCGGTGTGTGCAACGGTCATGAAAGTGCCTCCTGTCGGACCTGCCCCGGGCTACACCACAATCATGATGTCGCCGTGGTGACCGGGCTTGGCGAAAGAGGGGGCGACAAGCCCGCCACCGGCGGCAGATAGATCCTCGCACGTCCGCGGCGGCGGGAGGAAGCGACGGGGATTGCGGCGCGGCCGGGGCAGGCGGACAATAAACGGGGCTCGACAGCGATCTGACCAGGTATTTCCGAGGTTCCGATCGACCCCAGGAGCATATGATGACGCAGTCCGTTTCCAACGATCTCAAAGCCCGGCACCGGGCCATGTGGGCCTCGGGAGACTATGCCCGGGTGGCCGCGGATGTGATACCCGAGCTCGGACGCCGGCTGGTCGCCGCCGCCCCGGTCGGGCCGGGGAAGAAAGTGCTCGATATCGCCGCCGGCGCGGGGAACGCCGCGATACCGGCCGCCGAGACGGGCGCCACCGTCGTAGCGAGTGATCTGACACCCGAGTTGTTCGAGGTCGGCCGCCGCAACGCGGCGGCGGCCGGCGTGGCGGTCACCTGGGAGCAGGGCGACGCCGAGGCGCTGCCCTACGACGACGGCGCGTTCGATGTGGTCCTGTCCTGTGTGGGGATCATGTTCGCGCCCTTCCACCGGGCCGCGGCCGACGAACTGGTCCGGGTCACCGGAACCGGCGGGACGATCGCCCTGGCCAACTGGACGCCCTCCGGTTTCATCGGGCGGATGTTCGCGGCCATGAAGCCCTACGCGCCACCGCCGCCGGCCGGCGCGCAGCCGCCCCCGCTGTGGGGCGACGAGGCGCATGTGACGGAGTTGCTGGGCGACCGGGTCGCCGGCCTGGAGATGCGTCGGGAGAAGCTGCCGGTCGAGGTGTTCGCCGACGGCGCCGCGTTCCGGGATTTCTTCAAGAGCAACTACGGTCCCACGATCTCGGTCTACAAATCGCTGGCGAGCGAACCGGAGCGGGCGGCCGCGCTCGATCGCGACCTGGCCGAACTCGCCGACGGCAGTGATCTCGGCGGTGGCCGGATGGAATGGGAATACCTGCTGGTGACGGCGCGGCGAAGCTGAGCGGACGCTGTGGATCGGGCCGGGCGGGACTTTCCCGGTCCGGGGCCGGGTTGTACCGAGGGCCCATAATGAGGGGAACGAAGGAGGAAGCGTGACCGAAACGCGGAAGGCGATCCTGGCCGGAGGGTGCTTCTGGGGTATGGAGGAACTGATCCGCAGGCAGCCCGGGGTGCTCTCGACTCGGGTCGGCTACACCGGCGGCAGCAACGATCACCCCACCTATCGCAACCATCCGGGGCACGCCGAGGCCGTGGAGATCGTCTACGACCCCGCGCAGACCGACTACCGGGCGCTGCTGGAGTTCTTCTTCCAGATCCACGACCCGACCACGAAAGACCGGCAGGGCAACGATATCGGCAGCAGCTACCGGTCGGAGATCTTCTACGTCGACGAGGAGCAGAAGCGGGTCGCGCTCGAGACCATCGTCGATGTCGAGGATTCCGGGTTGTGGCCGGGCAAGGTCGTCACCGAGGTGAATCCGGCGCCCGAGTTCTGGGAGGCCGAGCCCGAGCACCAGGACTATCTGCAGCACTTCCCCAACGGCTACACCTGCCATTTCCCGAGGCCCGGCTGGAAGCTGCCGAAGCGGCAGGCCACCGCCTAGGGTGCCGGGCGGGATTCCCGGCCCCACCGGCGCGATCCCGCGGGCCGATTCGGCTCGCGGGGTCGATGTCGTGCTGGGTAGTGTCGGTGCGGTGAGTAGGTGGACGCGCCGTAGGTTCCGCAGGATCGGCCGGATCGATAGGGCGGTCGGCGATACCGTGGCCGGGCTGCCGGCCACGAAACTGGATGCCGGACTGCTGCGCCTCACCTCGAGCGCGGACCACAGCCTGCTGTGGATGGGTGCGGCGGCACTGCTGGCGAGCAGCAGCGGATCCACCCGCCGGGCCGCCATGCGCGGCGTGGTATCGGTGGCGGGCGCCAGTTTCGTCACCAATGTGGTGCTCAAATCGGTTTTCGCCCGCCGCCGTCCGGCGGCCGAGCTGATGCCCGGGTATCGGCGGCTGTCGCCCGCGCCCACCTCGTCGTCCTTCCCGTCCGGGCACAGTGCCAGTGCGGCGGCTTTCGCGACCGCGGTGGCGATGGAGAGCCCGCGCAGCGCGCTGTTCGTGGCCCCGGTGGCCGCCGCCGTCGCCTATTCGCGCGTGCACACGGGTGTGCACTGGGGTTCGGATGTGCTGGTCGGCGCGGCGGTCGGATCCGGTATCGCGTTGGCCACCCGGCGCTGGTGGCCGGTACGCGAATCGGACGAGGCCGAGGCGAGCCCGGTGCCCGAGGTGCCGGTGCTGGCCGACGGTAAAGGCCTGGTGGTGATGGTGAACCCGGTCTCCGGGGACGCCAACTACGACCCCACCGACGATGTGATGGCCGCGTTGCCCGCCGCGACCGTCGTACGGACCCGGCCCGATATCGACTGCGCCGACCAGTTGGAACAGGTACTGGCCGAACAGCGTGAACCGGTACTGGCCCTGGGTGTCGCGGGCGGTGACGGCACCGTGGCATCGGTTGCGGCGATCGCCCTGCGCAAAGAACTGCCGCTGGTGGTGATCCCCACCGGCACGCTCAACCATTTCGCCCGCGATCTCGGTGTCTACGATCTGCGCGAGGTCATCGACGCGACCGGTGTGGGCGAGGCGGTCGCCGTCGATATCGCCGCGGTCGAATACGGCGACGAGAACGAGACGCGCACCCGGCATCTCATCAACACCTTCAGCCTGGGGTCGTATCCGGATCTGGTGCGCCGCCGGGAGAAATGGGAGAAGCGCTGGGGTAAATGGCCCGCTTTCGCGGTGGCCCTGGCGGTGACCCTGCGCCGTGCCGAACCGATCGAGATCTTCCTCGACGACCGCTGGCAGAAGGTGTGGTTCCTGTTCGTCGGCAACGGCCCCTACCATCCGCACGGCGCCGTGCCCGCCTTCCGCGACCGCCTCGATTCCGGACTGCTGGATGTGCGCTGGTTGCGCGCCGATCTGCGCTGGTCACGCACGCGCGCGGTGGTCGCGCTGGTACTGGCCGCGATCGGCCACAGCCGGGTGTACGGGGAGCGGCAACTGCCGGAGCTGTATGTACAGCTGCCCGCCGCCGAGGCGCTCGCCGCCGACGGTGAGGTCATCGGCAGCGCCACTCATCTGCGGTTCGAGATCGCGGGTCAGCTGCCGGTCTACCGGCGCGACGAATCCAATCCGCTGTGGGTCAACCGCAGCCGCCCGCATCACCGGCGCGCACCGTGGTTGCCGGAAGTGTTCCGCTTCCCGCTGAGCGGCCGGGTGGTCCCGCAGAACCGCCGCTCGGGCGGCTGATCCGGCGCCCGCCGTATCGCGAATGCCGGGACGGGCCGATCGCGGCGAATCTACGATATGAGCACGTCGGCGAGTGACCGCTCGCCGACGGGTTCCACCGGCCGTGGCCGGGCTCGAGTAGGGCCGTCGTATGAGAAGTACCCTCGTTCCGATTCTCGCGGCGGCCGGGATGCTGTTCGCCGCCACCCCGATCGCCGCCGCGGCTCCCGATCCGGCCGCCCGGACCGAGACCGCGGTGGTCTCCTCGTCGCCCGTGACCTCGGTACTGGAAACGGTTGTCGCACTGCGGATCCCGCTTCCCGAGGCGGCGGGCCCGCGTCCGGCGGCATGCGACCGCCTCGCCTATCTGCGGTGGCGGCACGCCGGCGGTCCGGCCCGCTCGGCCGACGCCGATGCCGTATTGATCGCTCAGCCCGGGGTTTTCGAAGGTGCCGCGGCCTTCGATACGCTGGCCCGCAACACCGTCGAGGCGGCGGCGCGCAACGGCCGCCATATCGAGTTCTGGGCCCTGGACCGCCGATCGAACTGCCTCGAGGACCACACCGGCCGGTTGGCGGGGCTGGCATCCCGCGACCCGCACCGAGCGGTGGACTACTACTTCCGTGGCGCGGCCGTGGACGGCCGGACCTTCACCGGGTACGTCCCCGACCACATGCTGGGCTGGCTGGGACGGGTCGGGCTGGCACAGACGGTGCGGGATCAGTTCGACCTGCTCACCGCCGAACTACCCGACCCGTCGGTGCGGGCGCGCAAGGTGTTGTGCGGCGGACATTCCCTGGGCGGTCTGATCACCGGCTTCTTCGCCGAATGGGATTTCGCCGGAGTGGCCGGCCGCGACCAGTGCGCGGGCTATTTCGCGCTCGACTCGGCGGTCGGGACCTCGCTCTCGGTGCTGAGCGGGCTCCCGGACGCGCTACTGGCCCCAGCCGGGCTCGGTTACGGCCCCACCCAGGCGGGCCTCGCGAGCGGCACCCTGCCCCGGACCCTCGCCCTGCCCGCGGTGATCAACCCCGAGACGATGAACCTGCTGGGAATCGTCGGGCTGGCCGCCGCGGTGGCGCCGGTGGCCGAATCCGATCTCGCCCGGTACATCCCGCCGAACGCCAACCAGGACGCGACCTACCGGATCCTGCTGTCGCGGGATGTGCCGACCGCGCTCACCGGTTCGCCGTCGGTGCGCGATTTCCGAGTCACCAACGCGGCGGCTCTCGGGGCGTTCCTGGACGCGAACTCGCAGCCGGTGTCCATCCTCAAAACCGGTATCGGCTTCTTCGACGGCGGCCCGGTGGTGGACAAGGATTTCCCGCCGGATACCGCCGCGCTGTCCGCCGTCCCGGGTCTGCGGGCGCTGGCGGGGATGCTGGGCGGCGACGATCCGATGGCGATCACCGGGCAGCCGCACGGGCCACTGTACAGCTGGCGCGACTATGACGAAGTCGCCGGTGCGCCGATCCCGTCCGGGCGGGACGGCCGGCCGTTCACCACGGCGGCCGACGAGGTCACCAGCGTGCACGATCTGGCCCGCGGCCTGGCCGAACACCCCCTCGATTTCACCGAGTGGTACTTCCCGCTGAAGCTCACCCTGGATATCGCCCAGAGCGGCGCGCCCGAGATCGCCCGGTACCGGCTCCATCCCGGCGCGAGCGGCGCGCCGATCATCAATCTGCTCGGCGGTGCCGGGATCGTGGTCGCCGGCGGCGGCTACGGTGCGGGTGAAACGGTTGTCGCGCCCGGCTACCACCATCTGGATGTGATCACCGCGGCTGCGGTGCAGAACGGCGGCGGTCCGGAGGTCGTATCGACGAGTCTGGCGCGTTTCGCGGCCCGTGTCGCCGGCTGAACACCCGAGGTCCGCTCACGCGTCCGGCCGCCGCCCCCGGGCGGGTGCCGGGTGCGGGTTACGGATCCGGCGGTGTGCCCCCGGCGACCGGAGCGGTCGGGGACCGGACCGGGAGCAGCCGGGTGCCGAACAGGGCGAGGACCGCGAGTAACGCCGTCGCGGCGAACGCGGTCTGCAGCGCGTCCAGGCGCGCCTCGGTATTGATCGCGACCACGGTATCGGCGGTGGGGCCGTCCACTCCCGCGGCGTCGAGTGCGTCGCGCAGCTGGACATCGGAGAGGAACGGTACGCCCGCGGCCAGATCGGTGGCGGCCTGTTCCTGTACCGACGCCGGGACATCGGGGTTGTCCTCGATACCGTCGATCACCGAGGATGTGAGCGCGCCGATGAGAATCGACCCGATCAACGCGGTACCCAGTGAGGCGCCCAGATAGGACGCGGTGTTCTGGAGTCCGCCGACCTCCGCGCTCCGTGATTCCGGTACCGCGGATACCGTCACCGCGCCCAACTGCGAGGCCAGGGCGCCCAGCCCCGCACCCATGAGCAGCATGGGCAACGCGACCACCGCGGCGTCCGCGCCGGGGTCCATTCCGGCGGCGAGCAGCAGGATTCCGATGATCATCGACGCCAGGCCGAGCCGGACCACGCGGCGTGGGCTCGCGCGCGGCACGAACTTCGGAATCCCGAGCGCGGCGACGATCAACGCGACCGACAGGGGCAGCAGCCGCGCGCCGGTGCCGAGCGCGCTGAGTTCCAGCACCACCGACAGGAACAGCGGTACCGCGAAGAACACCCCGGCCTGGACGGCGAACTGGGCGAAGAACATGGTGAGCCCACCGGTCAGCCGGCCGTTGGCCAGCAGGCGCGGGTCGAAGAGGGGTTCGCGGCCCGCCCGCACCCGCGCGGCCAGCCGCTCCCGGAACAGCACCAGCACCAGCAGGCCACCGAGCAGCAGCCAGATCACCGGCGACAGTCCGAGCACCACCGGACCGCCGGGGCGCGGCTGGACCCAGCCCCATTCGCCGGAGCGGAGCACGCCGTAGACGATCATGCCGAGACCGGCCACCGAGAGTGCCGCGCCGAGCAGATCCAGCCGGGCCTGTTCGGCGGGGCTGTCGGCCATCCGGCGCAGCAGCAGCATGATCACGGCCACCACGGCCACCTCGCCGAAGAACACCAGCCGCCACGAGGCGTAGGTGGTGACGGCGCCGCCCAGCAGCGGGCCCACCGCGACGGCGGACGCGCCCGCGGCCGCGATCAGTCCGTACGCGGCGGCCCGGCGCTCGGTGGGCACATTGGCGGCCACCAGCGCCACGATCGCGGGCATGATGAGCGCGGCGCCGATCCCTTCCAGTAGCGACCAGCCCACCAGCAGTACGCCGAGATTCGGCGCGAGGCCCGTGACCAGCGATCCGGTGCCGTAGACCAGCAGACCGAGCGCGAACACCCGGCGCCGTCCCACGATCGCGCCGATTTTGCCGCCGGTGATCATCAGCGATGCCATCACCAGGGTGTAGAGCGTGATGGCGGTCTGGATGCCGGTGATACTGGTGCCGACATCCTGTGCCACCGTCGCCATGGACACGTTCATGACCGAACTGTCGAGGGTCATCAGGAACTGCCCGGCGGCGAGCACCGCCAGCACCAGCCCGGAGCCGGCACGCGGCGATTCGGCCGTGCGGTCGGCGTTCACCTGCCGGCGGGCCGATTTCCGGGAGCCACGGCTACGGTGCGCTGTAGTCGAACATCCACGGAATGGAGAAGCGGTCGGTCAGCATGCCGAACAACTCCGTCCACTCGGTCTTCGCGAGATGCATATCCACATTGCCCCCGACCGCGAGGGCGTCGAAGACGCGCTGCGCCTCGTCGGTATCGCTGACCTCGAGGCAGACGTTGAAGTTGGGGCGCGACGACACGTCCACCGTCTGTCCCGGCGGGCAGTCCGAGCCCATCAGGATCTGCTCGGTGCCGTTGAGCGGTAGCGATACGTGCGCGATCAGGTTCTTCGCCTCGTCCGGGAGACCGTCGGCCTCACCCATATCGGCGAACCGGACCACTTGCAGTTCACCACCGAATACGGACTGGTAGAAGGTGAACGCCTCTTCGGCGTTGCCGTTGAACATCAGGTACGGGTTGACCGATTTCACCTGGATCAGCTCCTCAGACGTCGTTGTGCCGGACTAGCGGGACGGAACACATCTGGTGCCGCCGTCGAAGGACCCGGCGGCCGTCGCATGGACTGACCGGCCGAGCGTATCTCCGATGCCCGCGGTTCGGGGCGGATCCGCGCGGCCCGGCGCCCGCGCGTCGGCGGGTTCGTGGCCGGGCACTGCGCGCCCGACCCGCCGGGAGGGCCCGCCCTGCGGAAACTCACCCGGGACCGGGTGAATACTCGGAGGGGTCCAGCGCCGCCTCCGGGTGACGAGGCCCGGCCCGATGCTCGCGGAGGTCTCCATGGCATTGACCCATCCCGCGCACGAACCGTCGCGGCACCGCGACGAGATCACCGTGAACCCGGTCTTCACCCGGGAACCACTCGATATACCGCGTAACCGGCTCCCGGCCGGTGAACTGGACAGCGATACCGCCTATCAGGTGGTACACGACGAGCTGCTGCTCGACGGTAACGCGCGGCTCAACCTGGCGACCTTCGTCACCACCTGGATGGAACCGGCCGCGCGGGTGCTGATGACCGAATGTTTCGACAAGAACATGATCGACAAGGACGAATATCCGCGCACGGCCGAACTCGAACAGCGCTGTGTGCGCATCCTGGCCGATCTGTGGCACGCCGCCGATCCCGACGATGCCATCGGGTGTTCGACGACCGGCTCCAGCGAGGCGTGCATGCTGGCCGGGCTGGCCTTGAAACGCCGCTGGCAGAAACAGCGGCAGGCGGCCGGGCAGTCCACCGGCCGGCCCAATCTGGTGATGGGCGCCAATGTGCAGGTGTGCTGGGAGAAATTCGCCGAGTACTGGGATGTCGAGGCGCGGCTGGTGCCGATGTCGGGGGAGCGGTTCCACCTGACGGCCGAGGAGGCGGTGGCCCGCTGTGACGAGAACACCATCGGAGTGGTCGCGATCCTGGGGTCCACCTTCGACGGTAGCTACGAACCCGTCGCCGAGATCTGCGCGGCCCTGGACCGGGTGCGGGCCGACCGGGGCTGGGATATCCCGGTGCACGTCGACGGGGCGTCCGGTGCGATGTTCGCGCCCTTCTGCGATCCCGGGCTGGAATGGGATTTCCGGCTGGCGCGGGTCGCCTCGATCAACACCTCGGGGCACAAGTACGGGTTGATCTATCCCGGGGTGGGGTGGGTGCTGTGGCGCGACCGCGCGGCGCTGCCCGAGGAACTGGTGTTCCGGGTGAACTACCTGGGTGGCCAGATGCCGACCTTCGCGCTGAACTTCTCCCGGCCCGGCGCGCAGGTGGTGGCGCAGTACTACACCTTCCTGAGGCTCGGGCATCGCGGCTACGAGCGGGTGCAGGGTTATTGCCGTGAGGTCGCCGCCGCCTTGGCAGACCGGATCGCGGCGCTGGGGCCGTTCCGGTTGCTCACCGACGGCCGGCAGTTACCGGTTTTCGCGTTCACTCTCGCGCCGGAGGAGACCGGGTATTCGGTCTTCGACGTCTCGGCGGCCCTGCGGGAGCAGGGCTGGCTGGTCCCGGCCTACACGTTCCCGGCCGATCGGGAGGATCTCGCGGTGCTGCGCATCGTGGTGCGCAACGGTTTCAGTCATGATCTGGCCGATCTGCTGATCGAGGCCCTGCAGCGGGCGCTGCCGCGGCTGCGGGCCCAGCAGGCGCCGCAACGCGGCGCCGAAGCGGCGTCGTTCTCGCACGGGGCCGACACCCATGTACAGGGTGCCGGCCCGGCCGCGAGATGACCGGCCGAGCCCAGGGCCGGTACCTCCCGTCCTATCGTGCGGTACCCGCACGATAGAGCTTTACCTCAGATGATGGTCCGTTGTTCAGCGGTCAGAAGGCGCTGCCGGTGCCGGGCAGGTAGATCGGGGGCAGCGGGAAGCCGTGGCCGTGGCCGTGGTCCCAGCCCCGGTTGCGGCCGTGGCCGTGGTTCCAGCCGCGATCGTTCCAGCCGTTGTCCCAGCCGTGATTGCGGTGGTGCCGGTTGCGGTGGCCGCGGTCCCAGTCGACGCCGTCGTCGAACCAGCCGTTCCGGCTGTGCTGGCCGCGGTCGTGGCGACCCCAGCCGCGGTCGTGCCGGCCCCATCCGTCGTGGTTGTGGCGCCCGGGGCGGCTGACATCCTCGACCGCGCCGTTCGGCGCGGGGGCGGCGGGGGCCTGGGCGAGCGCGGGGGCGGCGGTGATCGCCAGCGGAGCCAGGGCGATCGCGGCGGTGGCCGCGATCCGGACGATGAGCCGGCGGGTATGCGGGGTGCGATGCATATTCGGTCCTCGGTCGGTGCCGCCGCGGCGGCACGGTGTCGGTCTGAGCTGACGCACTCGGAGTGCGCTGTCGATAACCTGAACCGTACCGTTAAATAACGGCGCATTCAATAGGTGTCCGTCAATTGGGAGAAATTGCCGCCGCCCGAGGACCGTTGTCCCGCACCCGGTTCGGAGACCGGGTGCGGTGCTTCACCCCGCCTCGGCCGCCCGATCCGGCGCCGGAGCCGGCGGGTCCAGCCGCAGCACGCAGCGGGTCCGGCTGTAGATGGTCGGCATACATTCGTTGCAGTGCACGCAGGCCGACTCGGCCCGGGCATCGGCCTGAATGCGGTTGAGCAGATCCGGCTCCCGCAGTAGCGCCCGGCCCATGGCGACGAACTCGAATCCCTCCGCCATGGCCAGATCCATGGATTTGCGGTCGGTGATACCGCCGAGCAGCACCAGCGGCATGGCCAGTTCGCGCCGGAACTGGCGCGCGCGTTCGAGCAGATAGGCCTTCTCGTAGGGGTATTCGCGCAGGAAGGCCCGGCCGATCATCCGGAAGCCCCAGCGCGCCGGTCCGGGTAGCGTTTTCGCGAACTCGCGGCGCGGCGCGGCGCCGTGGAACAGCAGCATCGGATTCAGCAGTGAACTGCCCGCGGTGAGTTCGAGCGCGTCGAGGGCGTCGTCGGCTTCCAGCCAGGCCGCCACCTGTAGCGATTCCGGCAGCGTGAACCCGCCGCGGATACCGTCCTCCATATTCAGTTTCGCGGTCACCGCGATTCGCTCTCCGACGGCGTCGCGTACCGCCCGCGCGATATCGCGAGCCAGCCGGGCGCGGTTCTCCAGGGAGCCGCCGTACCGGTCCTTGCGCCGATTCAGCAGCGGGCTCAGGAAGGAGCTCACCAGGTAGTTGTGGCCGAAATGGATTTCCACGGCATCGAATCCGGCCTCGATCGCCAGCCGCGCCGCGTCCGCGTGGGCGGTGACCAGCTCGGCGATCTCGGACTGGTCCGGCACCTTCATCGGAGCCATCCCGAGCGGGCTGAAGAAGCGGCTCGGCGCCAGGGCGGGCAGGCGATTGGACGCGGCATTGGCCACCGGACCCGCATGTCCGATCTGGGCACTGGCGGCGGCACCCTCGGCATGGACGGCGTCGGTGAGGCGGCGCAGGCCGGGAACTGCCTCGGGGCGCATATAGATCTGGTGGCGGTCGGTGCGCCCGCCCGGGTGGACCGCGCAGTAGGCGACGGTGGTCATCCCCACGCCGCCCGCCGCGACCTCGCGGTGGAACTCCACGAGGTCGTCGGTGACCAGTGCGTCGGGTGTCCGGCCCTCGAAGGTCGCGGCCTTGATCACGCGGTTGCGCAGGGTGAGCGGTCCCAGCGGGGCGGGGGCGAAAACGTCAATCATTGTGTTCTCCTGTCGGAGCGGTCAATCCGGCCACCACGAAATCGCGCAGTGTCGCCACGGCGCGGGGAGTGAGGGGACGGTCGTCGACGGCCGCGCCGCCGAACCGGGTGATGATCAGGTCGAAGGCGAGCATCCAGCGCCGCCCGCTCTCCCGTTCGTCGATACCGGGCAGGAGCCCGTACCAGGAATCGATCCGGAACCACTGCTGCTGCCACGGTCCGATCCGGCGGCCGAGTACGCACTGGGCGAGCAGGCGCAGGTGCAGGCGGCCGAGCGGGTCGGCGGTCAGCTGGGCGAACGGTTCCAGGACCGCGTCCACGATCCGGTGCACGGGCAGCGGATCGGCGGTGACCTCGGCGAGCCGGTCGGCCCAGAGGGCGCCGAGGCGGTCCTCCAGCAGCGCGGCCACCAGGCCTTCCTTCGAGCCGAAGTGATAATGCACGGCCGCCGGGTTGGCCCCGGCCGCCGCGCAGATCCCGCGGACCGAGACCTCGTCGTACCGCTCGGTGAGCAGGAGTCGTTCGGCGGCGGCGAGCAGCCGCTCCCGGGTTCCGGCCGAGACTTTCTGGCGCATGAAAGTAGTGAACCACCGCCGGAGGCGTATTTCAATCATTGATTGAAATAACGTTTGATCGGGTGAGTGGACCACTCAGTCGGCGAGAGCGGTGACGGCCGACCGTTCCGAGCGGCCGGACGCGACCAGCCGACCGCGGTGCACGACATAGCGGTCGGCCGGCGCCGAGGCGATGGCCTCCCGCAGGCTCGACGCCCGGATCGCCAGCAGATCGGCCCGGGCACCGGGTTCAGGCCCGGCGGGCGGCAGACCCATGATCCGCCGGGCGCCCGCGGTGATCGCGGTATACGCCTCCGAGGGAGTGAGATGACCGGCGGTCACCAGCAACATGGCGGTTTCGAGGGCGTCGCCGCTGCCCACCGGGTTGAACGGGTCCTGGATGTTGTCCGCGCCCGCGCCGAGCGGGACCCCGGCGTCGAGCAGCGCGCGCACGGCGGTGAGACCACGGGGCTTACCGGCGAGATGGTCGCGGCCCTGGAGATACAGATTGGTGATGGGCAGGGTGACCACGCCGATGCGGGCGGCGGCCACCGCGGCGATCACCCGGGCCTGGGCGTCGGGCCGCATCATGCCCAGGCTCACGCAGTGGCTCGCGGTCACCGGGGCGGTGATCGGCCGGTCGCGTACCGCGTGGGCGAGCTGTTCGAGGGTGCGCATGGCGGGGTCGAGTTGTTCGTCGGTGTGGATATCGACCCCGACGCCGTGCTCGGCCGCGATCCGCAGCAATGTGCGCAGGTTCCCCTCCGGGTCGGGGGTGTGGTGGGGGTGGCCGCCGAGAAGGTCCACGCCGAGATCGAGTGCCTCGTGGATGGCATCCTCGGCCACCGCGAACGGGGCCAGGGCAACCAGCTGGATATCCATGACGTCCGCGAGTTCCGCGCGTACCCGCAGCAGCGCCCGCACGCCGCGTAACGGTTCGGGACCGGGCAGCAGGTTCACATGGGAGCGGATGGCGGTGGTGCCGTAGGACAGCGCGCGCAGCGCGGCCGCGCGGGCCCGGCCGGCGATACCGTCGACGGTCAGGCGGGGGCCGTACTCGTCCCAGGCGGCGATGGCGGCGCCGAGATCGCCCAATGGCGGCCGGATCTCGTCGAAGGACAGGGCCTTGTCCAGGTGGAGATGCGGATCGGCGGGTGCGGCGAGCAGCAGATGGCCGGTGAGATCCAGATCGAGTTCGCCGCCGGGCCCACCCCGGGCGGGGACCACGGCCTCGACCAGATCGCCACGGAGATGAACATCCACGGCGCGGCCGTCGGTGGTGGTGGCGTTGCGCAGCACCGGCACCGGCCGGCCGTCGGCGCGGCGGAAATCAGGCCGCGAAATCCCGTTTGCGGATCGCACAGTGCACTCCCTTCACGATGTCGACCACCTGCGTGACCGAGAAATCTCCGGCCGCGCTCAGGTACAGATACGCCTCGGTCGGCGACATACCCGTTCGGGCGGCGAGAAAAGCGACCCCCGCGCGGGCGCAGTCGCGCATGGCGATATCGAGGCTTTCGTGCATTCCGAGCAGGATCCAGTGCTCCTCGGTCTCGGCGAACGGCCATCCGGCGGGCGCGCCGGTGACGGCGGGCACCACCGACAGGCGCGCGGTCACCCGCAGCGACCCCTCCAGTGCGGTCAGCGCGATCTCGCCGTTGCCCTGCGCGAAATGCGGGTCGCCGAGGTAGAAACCGGCGCCCTCGACCTGCACCGGCAGAAACAGTGAACTGCCCACCACGATCTCCCGCAGATCGATATTGCCGCCGAAGGGTCCCGGCGCGATGGTGCCGCGCGGCTCGTCACCGGCGGGCGTCACCCCGCACAGTCCGAGGAACGGCCGCACACCGATTCGCGCCGCGCCGCCGCCGAATCCGAACACCGCCTCGGACCCGTCCAGCGCGCAGAACTTGCTGACCACCGGTACGGGGGAGCCGCCGGTATCGCGTGGCAGCGAGTCGGGCAGCGCGCCCCGGCCGTGCCGGCTGGAGATGATCCCGTACGGCACACGCGGGGTGAGGTCGAGGAAATCGACCCGCAACCAGTCGCCCGGCGCGGCGCCGCGCACCCGCACCGGGCCGAGCACGATATGTGGACCCTCGGGCTTCTCCTCCCGGTGCAGCCCCGACTCCGCCAGTGCCACCGCGTCCGGCAGTACCTGCCGCCGGGGCACCCCGAACTGCCCGAAATAGGCGACCGGGTCGCGCCCCTGATCCTCCATCAGCCCCTCTTGGGAGACCGTGTCGAAGGTGACGGTGTGTCCGCTGTCCACCGCCAGGACCGCCGGGGTCCGCGGGGTGGGCAGCGTGCCCCAGCGAACGGTTTCCGGGGTGCAGTACAGATAGTGGTCCGCGGTGCCGGGATCGGTACCGGCGGCGAGGATCTCCATCGTCACGCGTGATCGGCGAGGGTCGCGCGGTGTTCGCGCCAGCCACCGGGGGCGGTGATCTCGCGGGCCGGGTCGTCCGGTCCGGGCAGGTGGCGGCAGACCATGCTCAGTGAGCCGCGCCCGTCCTCCAGTTCGATCACCGACAGTTCCAGTTCGGCGGGTTCGCGGGGCAGCAGGTTGTCGCGCAGATCGGTATAGGACACCCGGTAGATCTCGCCCGGCACGGGCCAGCCACCCTCGGAAACCCTTGCCAGACCGGGGAATACGTCGTCGAAGGAGAAAAAGCGGTAGTTCGGCGCGGTACGCACCGCGCCCAGGAAGCGGGCCGAGGCGAGGGCGTCGTTGAGCGACCCGCCACGCATGGCCTGGCCGTTGACGAACATGAGAACGGCGTCGTCGGACATGAGGGAACTCCTTTGCGGCGTCACGGCGCGGGCGCACGGACCGCGTGACTAAGTGAGGGTGGTGTTTCCGGGACCGCGCAGCGCGTGGATACGGGCGGCGGTGGTGGCGCGCTCGAGGTCGCCGCTGGAGAGGTCGTCGAGCAGGGTGCGGTGCTGGGACACCGGTTCGTGTCCGGGTTGCTGGACGTAGTCGTCGGTGGGGTAGAGGAACGCCTGCCGTTGCAGGAACGAGGAGGTCACGGGGGTGAACGCGGCCCGGTTGATGGCCATGTGGAAGTCCAGGTGGGCCATCGAGTACTGGGGCGAGCCCACTCCGTGCCCGTGCAGCGCGGCGCCGAGCGGATCCAGCAGCGCGTAGAGCGCGGGCCAATCGACGGTATCGGCTTTGGTGGTGAGCATCTTCGCCGCGACCTGGTCGAAGGCGATGCGCAGCTCGTGGAGCTCGGCCCGTGCCTCCGCGCCGAACTCCACCACCACGAGCTGGCCGCGCCGCACCCGCTCGACCAGTCCTTCGCTGGTGAGCCGCTGCAGCGCTTCCCGGATCGGGGTCCGGCTGACGCCGAGTTCTTCGGCGATCTGTTCCTCGGTCAGCCGGATACCTGCGGCGTACTGCCCGGTGGTGATCTGCTGGCGCAGGAAGCGGTACACCTGTTCGCGGACACTCATCTGTTCCCGGGGGTGGGTGAGCCCCGCTCCGGACGGGGTGTTCACCGCGGGCCTGCGCTCAGCAGGGCCGCGCGGCAGGCGTTGGTGACCCGCTGCATGAAGGTCCCCGACATCACGTTCATCCCCGCCCGCAGCGCCGCGGTCTGGAGCGCCGAGACCCGGTTGTTCAGATCGAAGTAGCAGTTGCCGGGACCGGTGAGTTCGGCGAAATCGAAAGCGAAGGGCCGGGTCTCGGAGTCGTCGGTCTCACCCCAGGTGGTGGTGTTGACGATCAGGGACGGAAGTTGTTCGGCGGACAGCGCTTTCAGCTCCGCGGGCGCCAGCTGCCCGGCCTCGAAATACCGCGCCCAGCCGGTCAGCGCCTCCGGATCGCGCGCGCTGCCCACGAGCCGGGCACCGGGCCAGGCCCGCCGGCAGGCCAGCGCGACCGAGTGGGAGGAGCCGCCCGCACCCAGGATCAGGACGCTGTCCGGTATGCGCCCGCCCAGGATCGTCTCCATCGCGGCCTGGGCCGCCCAGCTGTTGGTATTGACCCCGGCCGTCGCACCGGCTCCCCGTACCACGGTATCCACGACGCCGGTGCGGGCCGCCGATTCGGTCAGGGTTTCCAGCCGCTGCGCGACCTGCTGTTTCCACGGACTCAGCACCAGCGCCAGATCCCAGGAACCGTCCGCGGCGAGTGCGTCCGGATCGGGGAACGGGAGGGTGTCGGCCACCTCCACGTCCTGGGCGGTGAGCGCGTCGAGTAGCAGGGTGCCGCGTAGCGCATGCGGTGCGGTGGTGCCGATTCCGGCGATCACGGCCAGCGATCCACCGCACGTCTCGGTGGACGCCGCGCTCGCGATCCCCAGCCGGCGCACCTCGTCCAGACAACGCGCCACCGCGTTGCGCATGGTGGCGGCGCCGTCGCCGCCGGAGTCGAGCAGAGATACCTGTGTCTCGGTCACGACTTCTCCCTCGTGATATTCATGGGCCCTGTGGTGTTCGTGGACTCGGCGATGTCATGGACCGCGTGCCTTACGCGGGCCGTCGGATACCGCGACACTCAGGACGCCGCGGCGGCGGGGCGACGGGCCGGGATGACTTGGCGCCCAGCGGGTTCCCCGATGATGTCACCCTTTTCGTACACGAGCCGTCCGCGCAGATAGGTCGCGAGCACCGAACCCGTGAGCGGCCAGCCGTGGTAGGGCGTGACCGTATGCTTCGAATGCAGCCCGGCCGAGTCGACGGTGGATTCGGCGGTGGGGTCGACGAGTACGAAATCGGCGTCGAAACCCGGCGCCAGCTGCCCTTTGGACGCGATGGACCAGCGTTGCGCCGGCCGGTAGCTGCACAGCCGCACGATGTCCTCGATGCTCAGCTTTCCCCGGGCCGCCGCCGTGAGCAGCAGCGGGAGCATGGTCTCGACGCCGATGAAACCGCCGTAGGCCTTCCAGACATCGGTTTCGGCCTGTTCCTCGGCGGTATGCGGGGCGTGGTCGGTGGCGATGATGTCCACATCGCCGCGGGCGATACCCGCCCACAGCGCCGCGACGTCGGCGGCGGGACGGATCGGCGGGTTGAGTTTGATCAGGTTGCCGTAGTCGTCGTAGGCGGAGTCGTCGAGGAACAGATGGGCGACCAGGGTTTCGATCGACACCCGGTGTCCCTGCGACCGCAGGTCCATGACCCGGTTCAGGCCCGCCGCCGTCGACAGATGGTGGATATGCAGTTTCGTTCCGGCCTCGGTGGCCATCGTGATGATCCGGGTGACGGCCTCGACCTCGACGAACGCGGGCCGGCCCTCGAGATGCGCGCGGGGGTCCTTACGCCCGGATGCCTGGAGCCGGTCACCGAACATTCGCAGCAGGTGGTCGTTCTCGGCGTGCACCCCGACGACCAGATCGGCGGCGGCGGCCGCTTCCAGGCCGCGGAAGATCGCCGCGTCGTTCGGGCAGCGGTTGTCGCCGGTGGTCTGGCCCATGAAGAGTTTGAAACCCATCGCGCCGAGTTCGGCCATCCCGGCGATCTCACCGGCATTGTCGTGGTCGAGCATGCCGTAGAGCCCGAAATCGACATAGGCTTTGCCGCGCACCAGTTCCAGTTTGTCCCGGTACCGTTCGGCCGTGGCGACGGGCGGTTTCGTATTCGGCATATCGACGACGGTGGTGACCCCGCCGGCGGCCGCGGCGCGAGTACCGCTGGCGAAGTCCTCTTTCTCGGTCATACCGGGTTCGCGCAGGTGGACGTGCATATCCACCAGACCCGGCAGGACCAGCAGGCCGGTCGCGTCGAGCGTCGGGACACCGTCGGCGGCCAGGCCGTCGCCGACCGCGAGGATCTTGTCGTCCTGCACGGCGATATCGTGCCGGTGGCGGCCGTCGTGGGAGACCACGGTGGCACCGGTGACCACATAGTCCGGAGTGCTTGTTGCGGGCATGAACTGGCCTTTCGAAGAGCGCGGGAAATCAGGACAGGGCGAGGTCGGGGTTCTCGGCGTACACCTCGCGGATGGGCCCGAGTTCGAAGAGGTCACCGACGGACAGTTTCAGCCCGCCGCCCGCGATCGAGGCGATATTGGCGGCGGCGTCCGCATCGGAGATCGCGACGATCTGCTGTCCGGCGGTGCCGTTGCGGATGAGTTCGTTACCCGCGAGACAGCAGTCGAGGGTGGCCGCGCGGTTCAGATCGAGAGTGCGGCCGTAGTCGTCGACGGTGATATCGGCGGCCAGCTTCGGATCGGCCAGCACATCCTTCCAGCCGCGGATCTCGGCCTTCAGGAAAGCCTTCAGCTTGTCGCGCTGGTTGTCGATATTGTCCTGGGTGGTGATGTAGACCTGGCCCACCAGTGGGAATCCCATATCGGCCAGCAGCCGGGCATGGATATCGAAACCCTTGTGCCGCAGGTCCACCACCTGGCTGTTGATGAACCCGAGATAGCCGTCGATCTCACCGGCGGTCATACCGATGGGATCGCCCTGGACCGGGACCGTGTTGATCCGCGACTGGTCGAGTCCGAGCGCGGCCATATAGGTGCGCCACACCGGTTCGCTGGACGACGCGCAGCCGATGGTTTTGCCGTAGAGGTCCTGCGGGCTGTCGATCGGTTTCGCGCCCATCGACATGATGCAGCCCGCGTACCGCTGGTACACCGCGCCGACGATTTTCAGGGGCGCGCCCTTGGCGACCGCGGACCCGACGATCGGTACCTGGGAGACTCCGGCGAAAGTGCGGGTGAGGACATCGGATTCGATGGGCGGCGCGGTCGGCCCGCCCGACACCAGATCGGCGCCGGTGAATCCGGCCTCGCGGTAGTAGCCGTTGCGGTCGGCGAAATAGCTGCCCGCGAACTGGGTGTTCTTGATCCACGCGAGGCGCTGGGAGGCGACCCCGAATCCGTCGCCGGAGCCGGTGGCGGCCGAGCCGCCCGATACGCAGGCGGTGAGCGCGGCCGAACCGGCCAGGGCCAGGCCGCCCGCGGCGAGGCTGCGGGTGAGGAACTTACGGCGGTCGAAATGTGCAGGCATGGGTGCTCCGGGTAGTTGTGCGAAAGGGGTACGGGGGTTCGGCGCTCAGCGGGGAGCGCTCATCCGGGTGGCGACGAGTTCCTCGGCGATGGCCACGACCTGGTAGATCACGACGCAGACCAGCGTGAGGACCACCACCGACGCCCACAGCCGGTCGAATTGGAATTCATTGGCGGCCCGGAGCATCTGACCACCCAGGCCCTCGCCGGTCGCCAGCCATTCGGCCAGCAGCGCACCGACGACCGAGGTGGTCACCGCGACCCGCGCGGCCGCGAACCAGGTCGGGATCGCGTGCGGTAGCGACACCTTGCGGAACGCGGTCAGCGGGGAGGCGCCGAACGCGGTGATCATGTCCAGATCGGTGCGCGGGGTCGCCCGGATACCGTGCAGCATAGTGAGCAGGGCCGGCACCACGACCACCGCCGCGCCGATGACGGCGGTGGCCAGCGGGCCCCGGCCGAACACCAGTACGAGGATCGGCGCGACGGTCACCATCGGGATCGCGTGCATCGCGGTCAGCGCGGGGGTGAACATGGCCTCGACGGTCCGGGAGAAATAGAACAGCAGCGAGACGGCGGCCGCGAGCCCCAGTCCGAATACGTATCCGTAGGCGGCGTCGGTGAGGGTGTGGGCGAGGTCGGCGACTATGGCCGACCGATTCGCGGCGGCCTCCGGCGCGCTGAACAGGTAGGCGACCACGTCGCCGGGGGATTTCGCGACGAACGGGCTCACATTCACCATGCGCAGGAAAACGGTCCAGACGACCACGATGGCCACGACCGCCCCGGTGAAGGTGAGCAGGGTGCGCGCGGTGCCGCGCGCGAGACGATCGA
>NZ_JBSFRU010000037.1:0-30315 GCF_053589395.1 Nocardia sp. NPDC003345 | reverse complement strand
TGTACACCGGCGAGAGCGTTCAGATCGCCGACCGGGCGCTCGGTCACGGCCTCGACCGTGGTGCGGGTCAGATGGCGGAGTTCGGCGAGGGTGCCGTTTTGCACCACCTGTCCGGCGCGGATGATGCTCACCCGGTCGGCGAGTTTCTCCACCTGCGCCAGAATGTGGCTGGACAACAAGACTGTGCCGCCCCGGTTCTTCACCTCGGCGACCACGTCCTGGAATACGACTTCCATCAGCGGGTCGAGTCCGGTGGTGGGTTCGTCGAGCAGGAACAGGTCTGCGTCCGAGGCCAGTGCGGCGATCAGGGCGACCTTCTGCCGGTTGCCTTTGGAGTAGGTGCGGGCTTTCTTCGTCGGGTCCAGATCGAATCGTTCGATGAGCTCTTCGCGATGCTTCTTGTTGACTGCGCCTCGCAGCCTGGCGAATACGTCGATCGCTTCGCCGCCGGTGAGGTTGGGCCACAGTTCCACATCTCCGGGGACGTAGGCCAGCCGCCGGTGTAGGGCGACGGCATCGCGCCACGGATCTCCACCGAGTAGTTCGACCGATCCGCTGTCGGGGCGTAGTAGGCCCAGTAGGACCCGGATGGTCGTGGTTTTCCCGGCGCCGTTGGGTCCGAGGAATCCGTGGACCTCACCGGGGTGGACGTCGAGGTCCAGGCCGTCGAGCGCGGTGGTGCGGCCAAAGGTCTTGCGCAATCCGGAGATTGCGACGGCAGTGTCCATACCTCTCAGCCTACATTTCTTTCATAAATGTGTGAATAGTTTGAAGGCTATGATGTAGCGGCAGATGTGAACCGGGGTAGAAGGAGGTCGGTGTGGACGAGCGGGACCAACAGGAACAGGCGGTCCTGCGGTTCGTCGAGCAATTCGCTCTGTTGCTCTCGGATTCGGGCACACCGCGGATGGCGGCCCGGGTCTTCGCCTATGTCCTCGCCGACGACGCCGAGCGCTACACCGCCCAGGAACTCTCGACCGGTCTACAGGTCAGTCCGGCCGCGATCTCGGGAGCTGTTCGCTACCTCGTGCAAGCCGGATTGCTCGGCCGCGAACGCGAGCCAGGTGCGCGTGCCGACACCTATCGGGTGTACGACGAGGACGTCTGGTACGCCATTACCGCCCAGCGTCAGGATGCCCTCGACCGGGCACTGCGTTTCCTCGGCGAGGGCGTCGAACTGCTCGACGCCGCCCGCCCCGGTGGCCGCCGGGTCCGCGAGACTCTCGAGTACTACCGGTTCATGCGCGCGGAACTTCCGGAACTGATGAGCCGCTGGCAGAAACATCGCCGCGAGATGTTTCCCGACGCCGACTGACAGAGCGGATGTAGGTGAGCGGGTCCGCCCGGCTATGTCATCTCCCGGCGGGCCCGGCCGGCGTCACAGGTGTCCGGTGAGGTGGTCGACCAGTTCCACCACCCCGGCCGGGTCGTCGTAAAGGGCCAGGTGCCCGCAGTTCGGCAGGACGCGCAGTTCGGTGCCGAGCAGGCCGCGAACAGCGGGTTCGAGACGGGCGGGCGGTAAAAAGATATCGTGCGAGCCCGTGGCCACCACACATGGCACCGACCGGCAGCTGTCGAGTAGCCCGGGAGGCAGCGGCGAGGGCGCCAGGGTGGTCCGGCAGTAGCGGGCGACCGGAGTCATCCACTCCACCAGATGCGGTGCTACAGACTGTTCCGGACCCGTCATCAGGTGCAGGAGCCGGTGTGTGTGGTCGGGTGAGGGGGCGGCGATCCAGGCCATGGTTGCCGCGAGCAGGTGTCGGGTCACCTTCAGGCGAACGAGTCCGGCGGGCGCTACGAGCACGCGGCCGGCGATCCGCTCGGAGGGACAGGCGAGGGCGATCGCCCCGCCCGGTGAATGTCCGAGCAGTACGGCCGTGTCGGGCACGGTCTGTTCCAGCGCTTCGTCGAGCCACCGTCCATACCAGGGGAGCCGGTCTGTGCGGGGTCGCTGGGGCGCGCTGAGTCCGGGCTGGCCCGGTGTATCCAAGGCGATGACCCGGTACCGAGTTGCCAGCTCGGCCAGAAATGGGAGCGAGGCCGCGGTGTTCATGTACGTTCCCGGGATCACCACAACGGTGGGCGCCGACTCATGCGTGGAGCCGATCGTAACGACGTGGGTGGGTCCGGCCGATGTCGTGATGGTCCACCGCTGGTGGGCCGTGTCCCATTCCCGTAGCTGCTCGGTGCACCACCGGCCGATCACTTCACCGCTGGGGGTGTTGATGTATGCGGATCTCATCCGCCGGCCTCCCTTTTCTGGCGTCGGGCGGTCATCGAAGGCGGACGGCATGGTCAAGCCCCTTGCTGGTAGATGTCGGGTACGCCGTCGTTGTCGTCGTCGCGGGTCTCTTCTTCTGAGATGCGGCGGTAGGCGCGGTTACGTATGCGGAGCACGACGGTGGCCAGTAGGGCAGCAGTCAAGGTGCCGACGAGGACTCCGATACGGACATGGTCTTCCCAGCGGGGTTGGTCGGCGAAGGCCAGTTCCCCGATCAGCAAGGAGACGGTGAACCCGATGCCGCCGAGCAATGCCACTCCGGTGACGTCGATCCAGCTCAGGTCGGAATCCAGCTCGGCGCGTGTGAGTTTCGCGGTGAGGAAGGTCGTGAGCAGGATCCCGAATGCTTTACCTGCCACCAGACCGACGACGATGCCGAGTGTGACTCGGTCGGTGAGCGAATCGACCATCCCGTCGAGTCCGCCGATGGTTACCCCGGCGGCGAAGAACGCGAACACCGGTACCGCGAAACCGGCGGTGATGGGGCGGATCCGGTGTTCGAACCACTCGGCCAACCCGGGGTCCTGCGTCGACGGGTCACCGGCCCCGGATCGGGTGGTGAGGACGGGCACGGTGAAGCCGAGCAGGACACCGGCGACAGTGGCGTGGACCCCGGACTCGTGCACCAGCCACCAGGTCGCCGACGCCAGCGGGACCAGCACCCACGGTGAGCGGATCCGGCGCTGAACCGCCAGGGCGAAGGCGGCGAGGGGAAGCACCGCCAGTCCCAGGTAGGGCAGGTGTAGTTCGTCGGTGTAGAAGATCGCGATCACCGTCACCGCGAGTAGATCGTCGACCACTGCCAGGGTGAGCAAGAAGGTGCGCAGCGCAGTGGGCAGATGGGAACTGACCACGGCGAGGACGGCCAGGGCGAAGGCGATATCGGTGGCGGTCGGGATCGCCCAGCCCTTGGCGGCGTCGCCGTTGCCGAGGTTGAACGCGAGGAATATCAGCGCCGGGCCGACCATCCCGCCGACCGCCGCCACCACCGGTAGTGCCGCGCGGCGCGGGTCACGCAGGTCCCCGGCGACGAATTCGCGTTTGAGTTCGAGGCCGACGACGAAAAAGAACACCGCCAGCAGTCCGTCGGCTGCCCATGTCTCGAGCGATAGGTTGAGATGCAGGCCGGTCGGGCCCAGCTGGAAATCGCGCAGCGCCTCGTAGGCACTCGACCACGGGGTGTTGGCCCAGGTCAGCCCGATGGCCGCAGCGATGATCAGTAGCGCGCCCCCGGCGGTCTCGGTGCGCAGAACGGCGGTGATCCGCCGGGTCTCCGGCCAGGAACCCCGGGCAAATAGCGAGAGGCGGGGTGGAGGTGAGCTCATCAGCGCGGGTCATCTTTCGTCGGCATCGACCCCGGCCCACACGTGGACCGGGTACGCCGACCAGGCTTCCCGGCTCTCCTGCTGTAAAGATGCCGTATAGACCATGGTGAACGCAAACCGCGATCCCGCTACCGTGTTTGTGCATAGCCGGCCGGTTGATGCCCGCCGAGTTCTCGCGCAGGTGGTTACGGCCTCAGGTCGGCGAGGGGTGATCGGCGCTGTACTGCTCGCGCCACCGCTCGATCAGTGGCACGAGTTCGTTGAGCATGAAGGTGTAGAAGTCCTGCATCTCGTGCAGGCGCCGCGCGGTCACCGTATCCGGGCCGGTGGCGTCGATACCTTCCTGCGCCGAATCGCGCATGGTGGCCAGCATCGTGTTCTGCTGCGACATCAGCGCCGCCCAGGCGCCGGCGCGGAAACGGTAGTGGTCACGGCGGCTGCCCGGCGCGGGAACCCGCTCGATCAACCCGACCGGCATCAGATGCTTGATCGCCGTCGATACCGCACCGGAGCTGATCGACAACTCCGCGCACAGGTCGGCGGCGGTCATCGTGTCCTGCTCGGTGTAGAGCAGTGCGGTCAGCACCCGCGCGGTCGACCGCTGCATCCCACCGCCGGCCGAGAGTGTCAGGGCCAGTTTCTCGGCAGCGTCGCGCAGGCGCTCGTTGGTTCCCATACCTACGACCGTATCAGAGCTGCGAAGATTCTGAGTATTTACAAATCTCTGAAAGCTCGATACGTTTTGTCTCATGATGAAGGCAATCGAGCTGAACGGGCTCACGAAGACCTACGGCTCGTCCCGAGGTCTGGTCGAACTGTCACTGTCGGTCGAACACGGCGAGGTCTTCGGCTACCTGGGTCCCAACGGTGCCGGGAAATCCACGACCATCCGCCTGCTACTGGACCTCATCCGCCCCACGTCCGGCACCGCCCGCGTCCTCGGCCTGGACCCCCGCGCCGACGCAGTCGCCCTGCACGAGCGGATCGGCTATCTGGCCGGGGATTTCGTCGCACCCGGGCGGCAGAAAGTGGGGGCAGCTCTGCGTTTCCTCGCCGCCTTGCGTGGGGGAGCGGGGGCCGACCGTATCGACGTCCTGTGTGAGCGGCTGGAACTGGATCAGAGCAAACAGATCTCGGCGCTGTCGAAGGGCAACCGGCAGAAGGTCGGACTGGTGCAGGCATTCATGCACGAACCCGAGCTGCTCATCCTCGACGAACCCACCTCGGGCCTGGATCCCCTGGCGCAGCAGACCTTCCTCGACATGGTGACCGAGGCCGCCGCGAACGGGCAGACGGTGTTCATGTCCAGTCACATCATGAGCGAGGTCGAAGCGGTCGCCGACCGCGTGGCCATCATCCGCGAAGGCCGCCTGGTCGCACTCGATACTGTCGCCGGCCTGCGTGCCGACGCCGTCCGCGATGTCGAGGTCACCTTCACCGGGCCCGTCGACTTCTCCGCCTTCACCGGTCTGGCCGGAGTCGCCGATGTGCGGATCGAAGGGCCGACTCTGCGCTGCCAGGTGACCGGAAGCCCCGATGCCCTGCTGCGGGCTCTGGCCGGTCATCACGTCGCGGGCCTTCTGGTCACCGAGCCTGCCCTCGAAGACCTGTTCCACAGCTACTACACCGGAGAAGCCGATGCTGCCTGATATCTACACCCGAACCCTCGCCGACAACCGCCGTGCGCTGGCGGCCTGGGTGATCGGCACCGCGGTGGTCGGCTTGATGTATGCCGCGTTCTACCCCCAGGTCGGCGGCAGCGGCGGGATGGCCGAAACCGTTCAGAACTACCCCGAAGCCATGCGTGAAGCGCTGCGGATGCAGGACATCGGCTCGGCCGCAGGCTACCTGGGCTCGACGGTTTTCGGTCTGCTGCTGCCACTGCTGGTGATGGCCTTCGGGGTCACCTTCGGCGCCCGCGCCATCGCCGGGGACGAGGAAACCGGTTACCTGGACCTGCTACTGGCCCACCCGGTCGGCCGGACCCGCCTCGCGCTCGAGCGGTTCGCCGGGCTGGTCACCGGTGCGGTCGCCATCGCGATCCTCGTGTTCGCGGGCATGCTGGCGATCCGGTCCGGTGCGGAGCTCGAATCGATCGGCATAGCCGAGTTCGCGGCCCAGTGCGTACAGTTGGCGCTGCTCGGGATCACCTTCGGCGCGCTGGCCATCGGGTTGGGGGCCGCGCTCGGCAAACGCGGTCAAGTACTGGGCATCTCCGTGGGGGTCGGGGTACTCACCTACATCGCCGGCAACCTCGCCGGGGTGATCGGCGCGGACTGGCTGAAATATCTCTCGCCGTTCCACTACTACATCGGCGGCGAACCCCTGCGCAACGGAATGCAGTGGGCCGATACCGCAATCCTGCTCGCGGTAAGTGTCACCCTGGTCGCCCTCGGATTCTTCCGGTTCAACCAGCGCGACCTGCGCTCCTGAAGTGATCGCTGAGACCCCGCGGCCCGCTCGGCGGCCGCGGGGCTCGCTCATATGCCGCGGCGTCCTCAGGTGAGGTCGGCGAAGCGTTGCACTTCTTCGATGCGGCCGGACACGATGAGCGCATCACCGGAGGCAACCACGGTGCCGGCGGTGCTATGCATCCGGCTGAAAAGCCGGTGCGGCACCACCGGCTGGTCAAACCTCGGTCCAGCGCGGAGCGGGTGCGGTGGCCGGCAACAGTGCTTCGACAGTGATCCGGCAGGCCGCTTCGGGAAGCTTTGCAGGGAGGTGATCGACGATGATGTTCATCGAATTGTTCGTATCCGGGGGTGCGCTCGGTCCGGAACAGCGGAGGCGGGTTGCCCGGCGTCTGGGCACGATCCAGGAGTTGGGCGCGGGTGAACCCGGCAGCGAGGGAGATGAGATGGCGCCTCGTTCGGCGGCGGTGTTCGCATCGATGTTCCAGGTGGTGGTGCACGAGCCGCAGATCTGGGTTGCCGGTGAGCGTGTCCTGACCGAGCAGGATCCACCGCACTGCCTGGTCCGGTTTCATGTTCCGGGACCGTGGCGCAAGGATATGAGCGAGACATTGATCTCGTACGCGACTCGCATCGTCTCCGACGAGTTCGATGACCGCGAACTGCCCTTTCGCCGGCCGACGGTGCAGGTGCACGTCGTCGGGGTCGCGGAGGGGAGCATAGGGATGCTCGGGAAGGTGGTTACGTCCGCGGGCCTCGTCGAGATGCTGAGTGATCCGTACCGGGACGACGCGGAGGAGGGAAAGGCGTTGAAAGACCCGATGTGCGGTGTACTCGTTCCGTTGGACGACGGCGCCGTCACCACGGAGATCGATGGTGAGTTGTATGCGTTCTGTTGCCGCGGCTGTCGCGCCGAGTATGCAGCAAGACAGGAGAAGGCCGGGCGGGTGTGACAGCCGGCGCGGTCAGTATGACTGGATCTCCGCGAGGGCGCTCGCGGGATCGAGGCCGCATCCGCGCTCGTAATCGTCTCGGTATCCGCGCAGGGCATCGGTCAGCCGCGCGACGTCGGGGTTGCCGGGGTTTGGGCCGCCCCGCAACGCGTGGCCCATGCCGAGGAGCTTCGATGCCCGACCGGGTTCGCCTCGCCGGTGGGCCAGGACGGCCATTCCGACTGCCACATGGGCCAGCATCGGCATATCGGGCAGGCCGCCGGCGAGGTCTCGTGCTTCGCTCAGGTAACGCGCGGCGGTGGTGAAATCGCCGGTGGCCGTGGCCAGATATCCCGAACCGGCCGCGTACAGTGCACGTTCGGGCGGGTCGGCGGCATCCGCGGCGTAGCGGAGATGTCGTTTTGCCTCGTCGAAGTCGCCGGCGTGGCGGGCCAGGTCGGCGAGGGAGATCCGGGCGAGGGTGATTTCATGCGGAGCGCCGCCGCGGGTGACAATTTCCGATAAGTATTTGCGCGCGGTATCGATGTCGCCGGCGTCGATGCGGACCATGGCAAGCCAGGCTCGCTGGCCGTCGTGGGTGCCGAGTTCGCGCGACAGCTGCACCGCTTCGTCCAGCGCGGTCAGGCCCTCGACGGTGTCACCGGCGGTGATCGACGCACTTGCCAGCGACATGAGCGACAGCGACAAACCCCATCGCTCGCCGCAGCCGCGAAACCCCTCCACGGCTGCGGTGATATCGAATCGGCCACGATCGCCCCTGCCTGCCACATCGTCCAACAGCGACCGTGCGAACCACAGCATTCCCCGCATCCACGGATCGGGGTGTTGCAGGTGCGGCTCCAGTGCTGCCAATCCGTGATCTGTCCGGCCGGTAGCGAGCGCGAGCAAGGCGCAGATGAACGCCGTCGTCGGTTCGTGCGCGGCGTCCGGGTGTTGAACGGTGCCCGCGGCGATGCCGAGACCGCCCGCGAAAGTAGCGTTCATCAGGTAGGCAGCGGTCGCGCGCAACCGTGCGTCGGCCGCGGCCGGGCCGGCCATCGAGAGGATCTCGCGCAATTGTGCGGTGGCGTGCGCGTGACCGCCGTGGACGGTCCAGAACTGCCCGAGCGCGGCACCCAATCGGACGGCCGTATCGGTATCCTCCTGGTCCATGGCGAACGCGAGCGCCGCGTTCATATGTCCCGTTCGGTATCGAGGCAAGTGAGCCACGGGAGCTGTCCGGATCCGCGTAAGTGCGGTTCCGCTCGTTCGGCCAGTTCGAGGAAGTACGCGGCATGGCCGGTGCGAGCGGCGGTCAGGCGGCCGGTCGTGGCCAGTTGCTCGACGCCGAACTCGCGGACGGTGTCGAGCATTCGGTATCGGCCCGCCGCGTACTCCAGCAGGGATTTGTTGACCAGAGCATGCAGGGTATCCGCGGTGAGCCCGATATGTTGTGCGGCGACACCGGAGAAACTCCCGGGGAAGGCCGCTGCCTGTTCCGCCGCGGCACGTTCGGTGTCGGTGAGCAGGTCCCAGCTCCACTCCACTACGGCTCGCAATGTCCGGTGCCGGGAAGGTGCTGTGCGGCTGCCGCTGGTCAGGAGCCGGAATCGGTCGTCCAGCCCGGCCGCGAGGGTGTCGATCGGCATCGAGCGCAGGCGAACGGCGGCCAGTTCTATGGCCAGCGGTAAGCAGTCCAAGCGGCGACATATTCGTTCGACGTCGGCGCCGGGCGCGAATTCGGGATGCACGGCACGCGCCCGATCGGTGAACAGTTGCGATGCGGCACCCGGTTCCAGCGGTGCCACCGGAAACAGCACCTCGCCGGTGATGCCGAGCGGTTCGCGGCTGGTTGCCAGTATTCGGAGCCGAGGGCAACGGCCGAGCAGCTCTGCTGCCAGCTGCGCTGCCGCATCGATGACATGTTCGCAACCATCGAGGATGATTGCGGTCTCACGGCGTGCGAGCGTTTCGACCAGGCGAGAGGTCGCATCCGCCGGTCCCGCAGGCCGAGGGCGGCCACCACCGCACGCGGTACCTCGTCGGGATATGTCAGGGGGGCCAGTTCGGCCAACCAGACCGGGATATCCAGTCCGGTGCCGGTCGCGGTGGCGAGGCGGGTCTTACCGACTCCGCCGGGCCCGACCAAGGTCATCAGCCGATTGTCGAGTAACCGTCGCCGGACCTGACGCCGATCGGCCTCGCGGCCGACGAAACTGGTCAACGGCGCGCGCAGGTTCCCGCCGGCGTGCGGCCACTCCGTGGCCCCGCGCAGTATTCGCATATGTAGCTCGCGCAGGTCCGGCCCGGGATCGGTACCCAATTGCTCTGCGAGTACCCGACGGTGGTCCTCGTATGCCGCCAGCGCCTCGGTCTCCCGGCCGCTGGCAATCAATGCCCGGATGAAAAGACCGCGCAACCTTTCCCGTAGCGGGTTGGCGGCGATCAGCTGGTTCAGTTCCATCGATAGCAATGCCCGCTCCGGGGAGACCCCGGCCAGCTTCGCCTCGATGCGGTCCTCAGTAGTTGTCACGCGCAGGTCGTCCAGTCGCGCGGCCGCCGCGGCGGCGAACGGCAGGTGAGCGATATCTGTCAGCGGCTCGCCCCGCCACAACGCCAGCGCCTCGGTGAGCAGTTCATCGACTACGTCGTGGCGGCCGGCGCCGAGAGCGCGGCGCCCCTCTTCGGCCAGCCGCTCGAAACACAGGGCGTCGACTGCGTCGGCCGGAACGTCCAGCAGGTATCCCGCAGCCCGTGCGAGCAATATCGACGGATCCGGCAACGCCCGCCGTAACCGTGCCACGAGCGAGTGGAGAGCGGCGTCCGGATGATCCGGAATATCTTCCGGCCATACAGATTCCGTCAGCGTCCGTGCGGACACCACGCGGCCCGCTTCCAGGGCCAGCCGTATCAGCAGTGCTCGCGACCGCGCCCCGCCCACATGCACGCTGCGGTCGTCGGCGACAACTCGTAGCGGACCCAGAACTTCGATGCGCATATCACGATTCTCCTGCCTCGGGGGTCGGTGACAGGCATCCGACATCGGTTCGGCAGGACCGTGGGGCACGGTCGGTCCAATGACCGCCTGTCGGAGGAGAATCGCCATGACGCACATCCACAACACGGAGCAGTTCCGAGTATGGAACGGAGCCGACGGACACCACTGGGCCGAACACCATGCCCGATACGACACCATGGCCGGGGGCTACGACAAGTATCTCTTCGAAGCCGCCGCGCTCGGCGAACACAGCCGCGTGCTCGATATCGGATCCGGGACCGGGCAAACTACCCGCACGGCAGCCCGTGCGGCCCGTCGCGGGCGAGTAGTCGGTCTCGATCTCTCGGAGCCGATGCTTGCCCGAGCACGACAGATCGCCGCATACGAACAGCTCACGAACGTGACTTTCGAGCAGGGCGACGCACAGGTCCACTCGTTCGGCATGCGAAGATTCGACACGGCGATCAGCCGCGCCGGGGTCATGTTCTTCGCCGACCCGGTCGCCGCGTTCGCCAATATCGCCACCTCCCTGAAGCCCGGCAGCCGATTCGTGTTCACCTGTCACCGGGAGCCGGGCGACACCGTGACCGCGATCTTCGCCGCGCTGGCCGAACACCTGCCGACTCCGGGTTTCGCCGACCCCGCCCCCGGCGTCACCGACTTCGCCGATCCCGATCAGGTCCGCGACGTACTCGTCGCCGCAGGCTTTGCCGCCGTTACCGCGACCGGGTTCGAAACCTCGGCCATCCTCGGCCGAGACAGTCGCGATGCGACCGAGTTCCTGTTCGATGCCCAACTACGTTCGTTCGTTGCGGGTGCCGACGCGACAGCCATACGAAAAGCCAAGAACGCCGTCGAAGCGACACTACAGCCGCATGAAGACGACTTGGTGCGTATTCCCGCGCGGGGATGGTTGTACGCCGCGCACAAGCCCGCGCGAGGCTGACCGCGGGGGGCGTTGCCGCGAGCAACCTGTGATCGTCGGGTCGCGGCTCATGAAGCAGGCTCTATCAGTGCTGGCCTCGGCGGACACCGTTGTGCCCGGATCTGGTGGTGATGTTCAGTCCGGGATTTCGCCTGTGGAGTTCGGCGGCGATGTCGTCCAGGGATATCGGGCGCAGTAAGCGTTCCGGCATGGTTATCCGGTGGCCGGTGGCGAGTTTGCCGATCGGGCCGTGAATCCATCTCGGCCATTGACTTTCGCTGAGCTTCGGGCTGCTTTCGACGAGTTCGATGGAAAGGTATCTCTGGTTCGGATCGATCCTCGTTGTGACGATGTGTACGCGGGCTACCGCAGCCCAGGGCATTCGACCGTATGGTCTGAGCGCCAGCCCATGGTCGTCGATTATCACAGCAGGCGAGGGACGGATGAAGTAACTCAGCCCGAGCAGAAGCGAGAGGACACCCACCACGATCGGAACCACCACGGGGTACGTCGGAGTCGAGTCGGCCGACGTGGTGACGTGCAGCACGCAACCGGTCGCGATCGCGATCAGTCCCAAGGCCAGCATCGATACCGGGACACTGGGCGAAGAACGAAATATCGTCGGGCGTGCCGAATCGTTCTGAGGCTGATCCACGACCAGGATTTTACTGGTCACCGCTCAGAGAATTCGCTCATTCGGGGTATACCGCCACACCAACCCCGGCGCACATTGCCGTCCAGCAACCCCATGAAACCGGGGGAACATCAAGCCCTTCCAAGGAAGCGGTGGAAACTCAGTCGCCTGGAGACCGGGTATGTGTGGTCCGCGGGTGTCCGTGCGTGGCGTGTCCGGCGGGAGCCGATCAGTCCTCGGACTCCGACGGTGATTCGGCGGGGCAGCGGAACCCGGGCGCGGTGGGTGAACACGGCGAAGTCGCTGTCTTCGATCCGGTCGAGTATTTCCGAATACAGTGTCAGCGCGGTGGCGACGCATGCTCGGGAGCGGGGATGGAGCAGGGCGATTCCGCGCTCAGCGTATCGGTATCGGGCACGGGTCAGCGCGTGCTGGTGGGCCAGGGCGCGCCGCAGCCGGGGGTCTGTGCGGCGGTGGTCGTGACACCAGTGCAGCAACGCGCGGTCCACGCCGTAGGCGGCGAGTTCGTCGGTGGGGAGATAGACGCGGCCGCGGCCGAGGTCTTCGTCGATATCACGCAGGAAATTGGTGAGCTGGAAGGCATAGCCGAGCGCGGCCGCGAAGGGCGCGGCTTCTTCGCGAGGTGTGATGGTGCCGAGCACCGGAAGTACTTGCAAGCCGATGACTTCGGCCGATCCATAGACGTAGCGGTCAAGCGCGGCGCGGTCCGGGTAGTCGGTGATCGACAAGTCCATACGCATGGAGTCGAAGAATGCTTCGAACAGTTCGGGTCGAAGTTGATAGGTGTCCGCGGTGTGGGCGACGGCCGCCAAGGTGGGGTCGGTGGCGGTGTCATGGTGACGGAACCGGTGGACGAGGGTGTTCAGGCGTGCGGCGCGGTCGGAGACGTCGGTGGCCGGGTCAACGGTGTCGAGGATGTCGTCGGCGCGGCGCGCGAAGCCGTACAGGGCATGGATGGCGGGGCGTTGGTCGGGAGCGAGCAGGCGGGTGGCGAGGAAGAAGGTTTTGCCATGGCGGGCGTTGAGCGCCCGGCAGGCGGTGTAGGAACGACGCAACGCCGGGTCGTGGATGTGGGCGGCATCCAGTTCGGTGCGGTTCATGGGGTCGGCCTCCGTTGTCTGCGTGCGGTGTGCGCGCCGGTGGGACGGTCGGGGAGCGAGAGCGTGCCGGTGATGCGGTCGGCTGCCAGGCGCCCAGAGATCAGTACCGGGGGGATCCCGACTCCGGGCACCGTGGAGCCGCCGGCGAGGACGACGTTGTCCAGGCCGCGGATCATGTTGGCCGGGCGCAACGGCCCGGTCTGGGACAAGGTGTGTGCCAGGGCGAACGGGCTGCCCGCGAGCATGCCCTGGCGGGCCCAGTCGGCCGGAGTGATCGTGTGCAGGATCTGCGCACCGGAGATCGGGGTGGTCAACCGCCGGTTCACAGTGGCGAGTATTTCGTCGATGTAGGCGGGTCCGTCGGTGTCCCAGTCGATCGCCGCGCGGGCGAGGTTGGGCGCGGGCGCGAGGATCGACACGAGATCCCGCCCGGGTGGGGCGAGAGTGGGGTCGGTGGCGGTGGGGCGGGTGATCAACAGGGACGAGTCGCTCATCGTGCGGCCCCGGTTGAGGATTTCATCGAATGTCTGTTCCCATGCCGCGCCGAACAACAGGCTGTGGTGTGCCAGCTGCGGGCTGGGGTCACAGCTGAGGTGCGCGACGACGGCCGAGGGGGCGGCGATCGGTCGCTGCGGGCGGCGGGACCGGTGGCCGAGCAGTGGGTAGGTGTGGTGCAGTTCGGTCGTGCACACCAGGGCGTCGCAGGCGATGCGGCGGCCGTCGGTGGTGGTGACGGCGTAGATACGAGAGCCCGACCGCTCGGTCGACGTGACGGTGGTGTCGTACTCGAACCGGACGCCGGCCGCGGTGGCGGCGGCGGCCATCGCGTCGGGCAGCGCGCGCATGCCACCGAGGGGGAAGAACACGCCGCGGATGGTGTCCATGTAGGCGATGACCGCGTAGGCGGCCAGTGCGCGCTGGGGTGCGACACCGGCGTAGAGGGATTGGAAAGTGAACAGTTTGCGTACGTCGGGGTCGCGCAGATGGCCGGCGACCGCACGGTCCCAGCGGCGTAGCGCGCCTGCCGCCACGAGGCGGGCTGTGCCGGGGGTGAGTAACGCGGTCGGTGAGTCGAAGTTGGTGGCGATGAACCGGTCGAATTCGGTGTCGTAGAGACTGGTCAGCCATTTCCGTAAGCGCAGGTAACCGGCTGCTTCTCTGCTGTCGGCGAAGTCGGTGATCGCGGCGGCCATGGGTTCGGCGCCGGTGTGGACCTCGAGGGTGCGTCCGTCGGCGAATTGTGCACGATACGCGGGATCGACGGGTACCAGACGAACATGGTCGTCGGTGTCTGCGCCGACGGCGGCGAACACGTCGTCGACGAGGTCGGGCATGGTCAGCACTGTCGGTCCGAGATCGAGTCGGTGACCGGCGATATCGGCGCGGGCGGCGCGGCCGCCGGGCACCGCGGCGCGCTCCACGACGGTGACAGCTCTGCCGCGGCCGGCCAGGTGCAGCGCGGCCGACAACCCGGCCAGGCCTGCGCCGATCACCACTACGTGGTCTGTGCGGCCGATGACGTGACGCATGGGTGCGGTGCCTTCTTTCAGGATCGCCGTGTGGTGCAGGCGATAGCGAGTTCGTCCAGTAGCGCATGTTCGGTGGCCGGCAGTGATGCATCGGCGAGGGCGTGTCGGGCGCCGGTGAGGCGTTCGCTGATCATTGCTTCGATACGCGTGCGTGCGCCGGTGGCGGTGATCAGTATCCGGACCTGCTCGACGGCTGCCTCGTCCAGCTCGGGCGCGGCCAGCAACGTGCACAGGTCGTGGCGCCGCCGGGGGGAGGCCATCTCGATCGCGGCCACGAGCACGGTGGAGGCCTTGTGCCCGGTGATGTCGTTGTCGCCGGGTTTGCCGGTGAGCTCGGGGGATCCGTAGACGCCGAGAATGTCGTCTCGTAGCTGGAACGCTTCCCCGATCAAGTGGCCGTACTCGGCGAGCGCATCGCGGGTCCCGGTATCGCAGCCTGCCATGGCCGAGCCCATGACGAGCGGCCATTTCACCGTGTAGTCACCGGATTTCGCGCGAGCGATCGCCAGCACCGACTCCATGGACGGGACTGCGCGAATATCGTTGCCCAGATCGGCGAACTGACCGGCCGCCAGCTCGATCCGCATACGGTCGTAGTGTGGCCACACTCTGCTCAGCGCCGCGGCGGGTACGCCGCTCTCGCGCATCATCTGCTCGCCCCATACCAGGCACATATCGCCGAGTAGCGTCGCGGCCGATTCACCGAATCGCGCGGGACATCCCGGCATCGCGCGTGCGCGATGCTGATCGGCGAACTGTACATGGGCCGCGTTGCGGCCACGTCGCCGGGCGGATTCGTCCATCACATCGTCTTGTAGCAGCGCGAACCCGTGCAGCAGTTCAAGCGCTGCACTGGCTCGCAGCGCGGCCCGGCTCTCATCGGCTCCGCACAGCCAGCCCAAATACATGAAGGTCGATCGCACGCATTTCCCGCGGCCGACGTAATGCCACAGCACCTCCGACACGTCGATGCCGTCCGGAGCATCGTGACGACGGTCGGTGCAGAATCGCGCCAATTCGGCGAGCACCAGCATTCGCATTCGCTCCTGCCACCGCACGCCACTCTCGGTATCCGGTTTGGACAACACGGCGGCATGTGAGGCGCGATCACCATGGCCGTGGTCGCCATCTTCTGCGTTCATCGGCACTCCAGCGTGTGCGGAGGGTGGGCTGTCACCTTCACCCTACCCAGTATTCGATGCGTAAACGATGCATATTTTCAAGGGATGTGCACTGCGCGCAGGATCTCGCCGACACACTCCTCGAGTGTGTCGACTCGTATCGCTACCGGGAAGATTTCGACCACGGCGGTGGTCCAGCCGGGCCCGGCCAGCAGCAGTCGCGCGGGGACACGGCCACCGGCGGGTATCGGTGCGGGCGAGGCGGTATGCCGGGTCTGCGACCACAGCGCCACCACCGGCCGTCGTGGCGGGCGGGCGATGGCGGCGGCCAGCGCGCCGGCGGGCAGCGAAGCGCCGAGCAGCACCGCCGGGACCGAAGCTTCGGCAAGTGCGGCGCGCAGCACCTCCAAGGGCAGGACATGGTCTTCGCCTGCGGTGCAGGCCAGCAGCACCGGCGCGAGCCCCGCGGCGGGGTGCAGCGGTGGCACCGTGCGCTGCAGGGCGGTGGTGATCGCCCAGGACAGGACATGTTCGACCTCGATCAGTCCCAGCTCGCGGGCCTGCCGGTCCACGATCTCGGCGAACACCGGACGGCACAGCAGATTCCACGTCCGCACCACCCCGAAGTGGGCGATGTGACGGGAGAACTGCGCCAGCAGGTCGGCCGAGTCGAGCTGCTCGGCGGACGCCATCACCGGGCCCCTGTCGCCCAGTATCGGTTTCGGGTCCGCCGCCGCGCGCGCTGCTTTCGCGGCCGTCACCGGGCTGGCTCCGGCGCGGACGAGATCGACCATCCTGCCGAGAACCGCGACATCGCCGGTGGTGTAATAGCGGTGCTTACCCGGAGTGTGATGCGAGGGCCCGAGGCCGTAGCGCTGAGTCCAGCTGCGCAAGGTCGCCACCGGGACACCGAGCGTACGGGCGACAGTGCTCACCGTGAAACCGATCTCCGGACCACCCTCGGAACCGCGGTCGTCCTCGGCCACAGGCACCCCTTTCCCGATCGTGAACACATTCCGGCCCGCGGGGAGGCGGCCCGGACCGCCTTCCCGCGGCGCGACCCGACCCGGTCGACCGTGCCGGACGCACTCACCGGCACGTAGTGCCTCACCGCATCGACAGGCATCCCTGCAGGGTCTGGAAGTCTCCGGCGAATCCTGGTCCTCCGGTGCAGGTGGGAGTGGAGGTTCCAGTGACTGTCACGGTCGCGCCGGGCCCGGCGATACCGATCGAGAGCCCCGGCCGTACTCCGGTGGTGTTCACCTGCGCACCGGGACCCACCGCGATCGCTGCCGGACCCGACAGGTATTGCGAGGCCGAACTGGCGCTCCCGCCGTCCGCGGCGATCGCCAGCGACAAGCTCGCCGCCGCCGCATCGGCCTGCGCGCTGCCGTCGATTCCGTACGCCGCCGCCGCGCCCCCGCCATCGCTGGTCGCCGAGCACGAGGCGTCGACATCGGCGGCTTGTACCGCCGCCGCGCCGGGTGCGGGGCATGCGGCGGGCGGCGCCGCATCGGCCGTAGGTGCCCCGGCGAGAGCGCACAGCACTCCGGCGCCGGTACCCGTCAAAACTCCGAATGCGCGCGTTTTCGTGAAGTGGAACATGACGGTCTCCCTCGTTGCCGATCTCGACGCCGACCGCTCCCGTGCCCGGGAATGGCCGGACAAGCTCAAATTTCCGTCTGTGAGACTTCACATTACCCGACAAATGATGCAAAATCGATGCATCAGATTCGGATCGCGGGGCAGACGACGAAGCCACCGGCTCGACCGCTCCACCGCAACACATGATTGTGAGCCACCGGCCGGCCATGGCGCCCCGCCTTTTCCTGAAAGGGCTCGACATGAGAATCCGCAAACCCACCGCCGCGCTGATCGCGGTGTTATCCGCCGCGACGATCGCCGGCGCGGCCTGCAGCAGTGATACCACGACCTCGGAGACCACCGCGGGCGCCGGAGAACCCTCGGCCGGGATGCCTGCCTCGCCGGACGAGCAGGCCGCCGCGATGCCTGTCGGGCCCGGATGCGCCGACTACGCCGAGCAGGTGCCCTCGGGGCCGGGTTCGGTCGAACAGATGGCGACCGAACCGTTGACGGTGGCAGCGGCGAACAATCCATTGCTGACCACCCTCACCGCCGCGGTCTCCGGCCAGTTGAACCCGGAGGTGGACCTCACCGACACTTTGGACGGGGGTGAGTTCACCGTCTTCGCGCCGGTCGACGACGCTTTCGCTGCCCTCGACCCCGCCACGGTCGAGACACTGAAAACCGATTCCGCGCTGCTGACCACGATCTTGACCTATCACGTCGTACCTGGCCGGATCGGCCCCGATGGCATCGCCGGTACCTTCGCCACCGTCGAAGGATCAGAGATCACCGCTACCCGCGAAGGTGATCAGATCACGGTCAACGACAGCTCGGTCCTCTGCGGCGGCGTTCAAACCGCCAACGCTACCGTCTACCTCATCGACAAGGTCCTCATGCCTCCGACCGCCGACGGCTCATAACCGCAGTCGGCTCGGTGGGTGGGCTAAGGGTGGATGACGTGAGTCTGCGCGGCGGGTAGTCCGAGGGAGTCACCCAGCCGCGTCGACCAGTTCTGGATCGCCGTCCAATCCCGTAGATCGCCGTAGCGGGTGCCACCCATGAGCCGGAACAACGTCCGCGCTTTCAGCGTTACGCCGTGACGTTCGTAGACGCCCGCGAAGGCCTGATACTCCCGAGCACCGATCGAGTCCCGGAGGTCGGCGATCTTCTTCGGGACGCTACGCCCGAGGCGGTGTCCGATCGGACCGTGTAAGGCCGGGCCCAAGCCCACGCCGAAGAGGTGGACGCCCGTCGCGGCGAGACCCGGCCGGTTGCGGTCGATGTAGGCGCAGGCAGCGGGCAGGAAATTCATATCGTGCACGGCGCTGCCGATGATCATCGCGTCGAACCCTTCGGGTCCGGGCGCGTGGTCGATATCGCGCAATTGCACATCGGCACCGCGCTGATTGAGATCGGCGGCGACGAACTCGGCGATATCGCGGGTGGATCCCTCTTCGGTGGCGTAGATGACGGCCACCCGGCACCTGGTCGAAGTCATGTCCCGAGTCTCGCCGGTTCGTGAGCCGCCGAGCAGGGCCGGGTGACTCCTTCCTGGGGGACCATCGGCCCGACGGGCTACCGGTGTCCGGGTGTCCCGGCGTTGTCCAGGACCATCGCCTGCGGCTGTGGGACTTCCGGCCCTGCCCTGATGCGCCGGCGGAATAGAAGCTGGAGAAGCACCCCACCGGTGTATCGGACCAGCCGCGAGGAGGCATCGGTATGACCGATCGCAATGATCCCCTGGCTGCCGGCATCCATACCGCGCATGTATGGCTCAACGCTGTCGCGGAGGGTCTCGGCACCGAGGACCGCCAGTTCGCCTTCCGCGCGCTGCGTGCGTGGATGCATGCGGTCCGTGACCGGATCGGGGTGTCCAACTCCGCCCATGTGGCCGCGCAACTCCCCGAAGTTCTGCGCGGTGTGTGGTACGAGGGCTGGGTCCCGGCCCGGGTTCCGGTTCGCCATGGCGTCGCCGCGTTCGTCGATCAGTTCGCCGAGCAGGCACGGGTGGACCGTGCCGATGTTGTGCCGATAGCCGGGAGGATCACTGATGCGCTGGACCAGCTGTTCGCCCCCGGCCAGCTCAACCGGGTCTTCGCGGTGCTGCCCGCTCCGCTGGATATCGCGCTGTGGGGTGATTTCGTCGGCGAGGCCCCCGGAAGCGGGCAGGGGATATCGATGAGCGCCGATCCGGGGATACACCCACGCGATCGCGCTCTGTCCGACCATGTCGAAGCTCTCAGCCAGGCAGTAGCCGTGTTGGCCCGCGGGCTCGAGCAGCTTCCCTCGCTGCCGCCGGACGAGCAGCGAATCGCTGCCGCGGCACAGTCTGCGCATCGCATTCTGCTGGCTGAGGGATTGGTGGACCGGAGCGGGCCGAAACCGAGGTGACCGGGCGGCGGTCGACCCTGTGGAGGAGAGACGATGCCATCACCGGAGACACACGCGGCGTCACCACGGATCTTCCGGGATCGCCGAGAAGCCGGACAGGCCCTGGCGCGGCTGCTGATGCACTATCGTGGCACCCCCGATGTGCTGGTGCTGGGCTTGGCGCGGGGCGGGATGCCGGTCGCGTGGGAAGTGGCAGCCGGGCTCGACGCCCCACTCGACGCGATGGTCGTGCGCAAATTGGCGACGCCGGACAATCCGGAGTTCGCCATCGGAGCACTCGCCGCCGACGGTCGTATCGTGCTCAACGACGATATGGTCCGTGCCCTGCGGCTGTCGGCCGACCGGGTTCGCGATATCGCGCGTGCGGAAGCCGCGGAACTGATCCGGCGCGAGAGTGTCTACCGCGCCGGGCGGGGGCCGCTGGATGTGGCCGGCCGCACGGTGATCCTCGTCGACGACGGGCTCGCCACCGGCGCGAGCATGTTCGCCGCGATCGACGCGATCCGCGGTATGGAAGCGAAACAGATCGTCGTCGCCGTCGCCGCCGCACCCGAATCGACCTGCCGTGAACTCGGTGCCGCGGTCGACGAACTCGTCTGCGCGACGATGCCGTCGCCGTTCCGGGCCGTCGGCGAATCCTACTGGGATTTCACCCAGATCACCGATGAGCAGGTCGCGGAGTTGATGGCCGCGCCCACTCGCGGCGTGCCCCACCGCCGGGCCGGCGAGGCGGAGGTGCTGCGTGCAGCGGCCGTCGAGGCACCGGGCGGGGTTCCGCCGTGGGACGTTCTCGACGATCTGATCGGCGATGCCCGGTTCGTGCTGATCGGCGAGAGTTCCCACGGCACCCACGAGTTCTATTCCGCGCGCGCGGAGATCACCAGACGGCTCATCGAGCAGCACGGGTTCAGCGCGGTCGCCGCCGAAGCCGACTGGCCGGATGCCTATCGGGTCAACCGGTACGTCCGCGGACACGGCGGCGACCGCGACGCCCTGGAGGCCTTGGCGGGCTTCGAACGGTTCCCGGCGTGGATGTGGCGTAACACCGTGGTCCGTGACTTCGTGGACTGGCTGCATTCGCACAACGCGCGCTGCCGTGCCGCGGGCGTCGCCGAAACCGGGTTCTACGGGCTCGATCTCTACAGCCTGCACCGTTCGATGCGGGCAGTGGTGCGCTACCTCGAACAGGTCGACCCACCCGCCGCACGCCGCGCCGCGGCCCGGTACGCCTGCTTCGACCAGGTCACCGGTGACGACAGGGAAGCTTACGGTCACGCGGCCGCGTTCGGTGCCGGTTCGTCCTGTGAACGACAGGTCGTCGACCAGCTCGTCGAATTGCAGCGCGGGCTGCTCACCGCCACGATGGCACACGGCCGCGGCGCCGAGGAACAATTCGACGCCTTGCGCAATGCCTGGTCGGTTCGTGACGCGGAGGCTTACTACCGGGCCATGTTCGCCGGACGCGTGCACTCGTGGAATCTGCGCGACCGGCATATGGCACAAACCCTCGATGCGCTGGCCACCCATCTGGCGCAACCGGGCGAGTACAACCGGATCCACGGCGAGCCCCGGATCGTGGTGTGGGCGCACAATTCCCATATCGGTGATGCGCGAGCCACCGAGCTGGGCGCCGAGGGGCAGGTCACCATCGGGCAATTGATGCGCGAACGCCACGGTCGGCAGTGCCGCAGCATCGGATTCGACACCGGCTCGGGAACGGTCACCGCGGCTCAGCGCTGGGGTGGCGCGGCGTTGCGCGAAACCGTCCGCGACCCACTGCCGTCCAGTCTGGAACGCCTGCTGCGCGACACCGGGAAGCCGGAGTTCCTCCTGCGCCTCGACACCCCCGGTGCGGTCGGCGAACTGCTGGACACCCCGCGGATACAGCGGGCGATCGGCGTCGTGTACAGCCCTGGGACCGAACGGCAGAGCCACTACTTCCATGCTCGCACCGCTCGGCAGTTCGATGCCCTGATCCATATCGACCGCACGACCGCACTGCATCCGTTGGAACCCGACAGCCGCCGCGGCGTCGGCACTGTGCCGGAAAGCTACCCCACCGGGTTGTGACCTGTCGCCGTCCTGGCACGGGCGTGTGCGAGGAGTACGGCTGTTTCGGTGGCGATCCCGGCGCTGACCGTGGCGATATCGGGGGTCGTGTCATAGTCGCCGGTGATGCCGAAGGTCAGCTGGTCCCGGTATCCGAGGATGGCGACCGTCGTGCGGACGCGCATCGCGATCGGAATGAACGGCCACAGTTCGACGACATCGCGGCCGCCGAGGGTGAGGCGGTGCCGGGGCCCGGGGATATTGGTCGCAAACGCGCCCACTCCTCGCTGCGGGAATCGTGTGGCCAGCCGGAACACTTCGGCGACCAGCCCGAACGGCAACCGGCGCGATACGGTGAGCATCGACATCTCGGCGTCGACTTCGCCGCGGGAGCGATGTATCCCGATCTGCTCGTGTACGGCGATCAGGCGCTTGACCGGGTTCTCGATCTCGACCGGCAGATGGGAGATCACCGCCGCTACCTGATTGTTCACTACGCGTCCGGGCCCGACCGGCCTCGTCGAGACCGGTACCACGATGCGCAGGGTGGCCTCGGTGGGATGCTCGCCGCGCAGTAACAGCAATCGGCGGTAGGCGGCGGCGATGGCGGCCACCGCGACATCGTTGGCGGTGACCTCGAACGCCGCCGCTATCTCACGCACGTGGGGCAATGCTGTTCTCGCCACGGCGTAGCGCCGTTGCCGGCCGATCGGGCCGTTGAGCGAGCATGGGCCGGCCGGTGCGATCGCCGCGTACAGAACAGGCGCCAGGGTGCCCACGGTTGCGGCGGCGAACCGTGCCAGTGTGGCGGGGAGGCGGATCGTGTCGTGCACCGGCGCCCGCCATCCTCGGGCGGCCGGACCGCGGACCTCGCGGCGCGGAGCCGGGCCCGCGCTCACCGGGTCGCAGAAGCTTTCGAGCAGTGCGACCTCGGAAATGCCGTCGACCATGGTGTGGTGGGCCCTGACGAGCAGAGCCCAGCGATCCCCCATCAGGTTGTCGACCACGACCACTTCCCATAGTGGGTGATCGCGGTCGAGGCGTTCGGTCACTTCGGTCGCGAGCAACTCACACAGCTCGGATTCGGCGCCGGGCGCGGGGAGCGCGGTCCACCGCAGGTGGTGTCCCAGATCGAAAGCCGGATCGTCCTCCCATACCGGCGCCTTCAGGTCCATGGCTGTGCGCCGGACTCGTTGCCGCAGGCGCCCGTGCCGCGCGAGCCCCCGATCCAGCCAGCTGTGTATCTCGGCCCGGGAGGGCGGCGGACCCTCGATGACGGCGGCCAGCCCCAGCCCGAGGCTCACCCGGCGGTCGGTGTCCTCCATTTCGAGAAATCCGGTGTCCAGTGGACCCAATTCGTCCATTGCGCGCCTGCCCCGGCAGCGGGCTGCTGCCGATGGATGGAACTGCTCTGTGCCCTGCGGGTGATTCTCGTCCGCATCCACCGTCGCGGGTGAGATGCCGAGGTCACCGGTTCCGGTGACCATCGGACCTGCCGCTCGGGCGAGCGGAGGGCCAGTCTGGGCTGGAAGGAGGTCGACGATGGTGTTCGAAGATCGCCACCGGGCCGGGCGGCTACCGGAACCGTGGCCGACGAGCGTCGACGACGAGACGGGCACGGCACCATGACATCGATTCGGATGGTGTCCGGAAGCGCTGCCCCGGGACTGGCCGCTGGGATCGCGACTCTGCTCGACGCCCGAACGGCCGAATGTGTGATCGACCGATTGCCTGACGGGGAGATACGGCCCGATATCGCGCGGGTGCGCGGGGCCGATGTCTATGTCGTGCAGCCGACGGCGCCGCCGGTCAACGACAATGTCGTCGAACTACTACTGCTCCTCGACGCATGCCGACGCGCCGGCGCCGCCCGGGTGACCGCGGTGGTGCCGTATTTCGGTTTTGCCCGTCAAGATCGCCGCACTCGAGCCGGGCAGGCATTGGCGGCCCGTATCGCCGTCGACGCGATCGCGCAGGCGGGCGCCGACTGTCTCGTGGTCGTCGACCCGCACACGCCGACGCTGGAGGCGATTTCTCCGATACCGGTCGAGACATTGAGTGCGGTCCCGCTGCTGGCATCGGCGGTTTTCCCGGCCGGATCCGGACAGGCGGTCGTCGTGGCACCGGACCTCGGCGCCGCGGAATTGGCCGAGCAGTACGCGGACGCGGTACCGGGCTCAGTGGCCCTGGTACGCAAGTTCCGCGAGAGCGGTACGACGGTTACCGCGGTGGAGGCGCTCGGTGACATCGTCGGCCGACCAGCGGTGATCGTCGACGATATGATCTGCACCGGAGCCACGATCGAAGCCGCCGTGCGGCTGCTACACCACCACGCTCGCGATATCGTGGTCGCGGCCACCCACGGACCACTCACCCCGGCAGCGGCCCCGCGCCTGCGCGAACTCGGGCTGCGCCGCGTCGTGGTCACCGATACGGTCGCGCAGCGAGAGGTGACCTTACCGATCGAAATATGCTCGGTCATAACGCTTTTGGCCGACACGATCACGCGATTGCACGGCGATCCACTCCCGCGCGCCCGTGGTTGACCTCCCTCGGCTCGGCCCTGCAGGGCGGAATGCGGGCCTGGGGTGGTCGCTCGTGATCGGAGCGGTAGGTCATCTGGGTGCCGGCCATGCCCGCGAGTGGTCGTGCTGTTCCGCGACCAGCCGCCCCAGCGTGCGGCGGGGTAGCCGTCGTGCGATATCGGCTCGGGAGATGACCCCGATCGGCCGGCCGTAGGCGACAACCGGTAGCCGGTGCACCCGGTGTTCGCGCAAGAGCGCCAGCACATCATCGATATGCCGGCGGGCGTCCACGGTGACCACATCGCCGGTCGCCACTGTCGCTATCGGTGTCGTCGCCGCGTCCATTCCCTCGGCCACACAGCGCACCACCAGATCCCGATCGGTGACCACGCCGGACAAGGCTCCCACGGTGTTCACGACGAGCAGGGACCCCACCTGCGCGGCACGCATCTGTTGCGCCGCGGTCACGACCGTGTCCATCGGCGCCACGGTGACCACACCGGCGTGCATGAGGGCACGCGCAGTATCGGCAACGAGCAGATTGCGCACCTCGACGACACCGTCGACCGAGGCCACCAACGAGCCGACGAGGCCGATCGTGCTCGGTTCCACGACGCCTCGCAGAGTGACGACGCCGTCGTGTACCTGCGCCGATACCCGATCCGGTGAGAGCGACAGCGCGCCGTGCACGATTCCCCGCCGGATCGCCTCGGCGAGCTCGTCGTCGGGCCGGGTGTACACGGAGAGCACATCCCTGCGGCTCACAATCCCGGCGAGCTCCCCTCCCGAATCGATCACCGGCGCAGATCTGAGATTGTGGCGGGCCAAGATCGCCGCCGCCGCCGCAACACTGGCATCGGCCATGACAGTGACCACGGGTTGGGTCATCGCCTGCCGTGCCGTGGTCGCTTCGCTCTTGCGCGCGAATGCCTTTCGCCACAATGTCGACCACACAGTGCCCGGTGTGGGCCCGCCGAGGCGTGCCTGCCGGGCGAGCAGGTCGGCTTCGGTCACCATCCCCACGCAGTGGCCCTCCGCGTCGAGTACCGGGGCACCGCTGATCCGGTGCCGGTCCAGCGTTTCGACCACATCACGAAACGATGTATCCGCGCGCACGGTCGTCACGTTCGTGGTCATCACCTCGGCGACGGTCTTGTACCGCATAACCGGACTCCTTCCACCCTCGGGCGCGCCGTGCTCCCGGTCGGCCTCTCGGGCCAGTCTGTTCCGGGAGAGCTCGCGGCCACCATGGGATAAAGCCCCGCGAACCGGGACCGAGGTCACTTCCGCGAAGGTCGCGCTATCGGGCCACGGGGGTGATCGGCTCACGCCGTCCTGTGCAGCGAATCGGTCAGAGGATCCGGCGATGCCGGAGTGCACGGAAGGAGAAGAAGCCGGCGGCGGCCGGCAGCCAGAAGGTGACCAACCGGAAGGTCAGCACTCCCGCCAGCGCGGGCCCGGCCGGCACTCCGGCGACCGTGAGCGCGGCCACCAGGGAAGCTTCCACCACGCCCAGGCCCGCCGGTGTCGGGCCGGCCCCGCCGAGAGCCGATCCCGCCAGGTACGCGGCCGCGAGCCGAGGCGGAGACGCCTGCTGTCCGAAGGCTGCCAGCGCGCAGCCCAGCGCCGAGATGTAGGCGATGTTCACGCCGAGCTGACCACCGAACAGCAGGACCGCGCGGCGCGGCTGCCGCAGGATATCGAGCATCGAACGCAGCGCGCCCCGCGCCTCGGCAAGTAACTCGGGCCTGCGCCACGCGACCCAGGCGATGAGCACGAGAACCGCGGCCGCGGCGCCGAGACCGATCAGCACGAGCCGGACGCCGGGTAGCGCGGTGGACAGGATGGAACCGGTACTGCCCAGCCACAGCCCCACTCCGGCCAGCTCGATGATATGCAGCACGAAGCCGGTGCTCACCACGAGAGTGACGGTCGCGGCGGATGTCACCGGCGATATCCCGGACCGCTCCAGATAGCGCTGGCCGACGGCGACCGCGCCGATCCCGTAGGGCAGGAACAGGTTGGCGAACGACGTCGCCACCTGCACCTGCGCTGTCCGGGGGAAGCGCAGGCCACGCGGAGCTGCTCCCATGAGGGTCAGTGCTGCCGCGGCGTAGGTCGCGATCGACATGGCCAGTGCGACCGCGAGCCAGGGCAAGCGGGCGTCCTGCAGCACTACCGTGCTGCGGCCGAGCCGTCCGGCCTGGGGCAGCAGAACAGCGGTGGCGACGCCGGCCGCGAGAATCCACCCGAGCGTGCTCCAGCGCGACCGAGGGATCGTTTCCCCTGGTGCCGGGCCGCGCGGTGAGTTGCTCATTGTGGCTTGTTCTGTGCCGGGTCTCACCGCACTCTGTCAGCCGCCGGGTGGGGGCACCAGGGTATTTCGGCCCATTCGGGCGTGCCGGGGCGGTGCAGCGCCCGGTGTGTCGTGTCCAGCGCACCACTGCTGGGCGGGAACGCTTGCACGCACCGTCTCGACATGGGCTCCGCAACCGGACCAGGTGGTCTTGCCGCACTGACGGCACGGCACCGAGTAACACATCAGCGATCGTTCGCGGGCGTGGTGAAGGCGGGTGGACCCTGGTAAGGGCGTTGCAGCGCGGCGAATTCGGGTGTTGTCGCGGCAGTGACCAGCGCTTGCATCAGCGGAGCAGCGCGGTCGGCGGCGGGCGGTGCGGTGAGGACGGGACCGGAGAAGCCCCGGCCATCGACAGTGATGATGGGGCTGCCGCCTCGGCCACCGAGAGCTGCCTGACTCCGCTCGTGGGCCTCGGCGACCGGCGCATCGAAGGTGGGATCGTCGAGCGCGGTCAGCAGGGCAGGTTCCAGGCCGGCCGCTGTCAGGGCCGCCGCGGCGGCCGCGTTGTCGCCGGTGGCCGCGTCGGGTGGATGTATCCGGGTGCCCAGAGCCAGATACAGCGGCGTGAAAGTGGCATCGCCGTACTGTTTCGCGGCGGCGGCGAACATCCGTCCCAAGCGCCGGGAACGGGCCATCATCGGTGCGTGGTCCGCGTCGGCCGGTTGGTCTTCGTTGAGGACCGCCAGGCTCATCTGTCTCAATGCCACCGTGTGCTCCCCGCTCGCGTTGTCGAGCAACCAGCCCGCTGTCACCCATGCGAACGGGCATATCGGGTCCACGTACAGCTCGATTCTGGCCATCGGTGTTCCTCCTCGATGTGTCGTCGCCGGCTCGGCACCGGTCCCCGCCCCTCTTGCCGAATATACCCCGAGGGGTATTGTGGCGTTCGAACCTAATACCCCAGGGGGTATGTAGGCAACACTCGTGGAGGTAGGCAGTGACGGAGACGATCACCGGAGAACGGGACACCGCCCGGGTGGCGGGAGGGCCCCTGGCGTGGCTCGGCGCGACGATGGCCGGGCATGCCCGCTGGGTATCCGGCGTGTGGCTGATCGTGCTGGTCGCTCTCGGGGCGGCGGCGCCGAGCGTGTTCACCTCGCTGGCGGGAGCCGGGTGGCAGGCGAACGGGTCGGAATCGGTGCGGGTGCGCGAACTCGCGCAGCAGCATTTCGGAGGTAACTCCTCGGCGGCGGTGCAGGTGGTCTTGCATTCCGACGCCGAAACCGTGGACAGTCCGCGAATGCAGCGGGCCCTGGCCGAAGTGACCGCCGAACTCGCCCGCGACGATCGCTTCGGCAGCGTGGTGCCTCCGCAGTCCGGCATGACGATCAGCCCCGACGGTCACACCGGCATCCTGATCGCGGGTGCGAACGCCTCCACCGACGATATGGTGCGCGCGGTCGACGAGCACAAAGCAGCGCTGACCGGCATTTCGGGAGACGGGGTCGAGGTCTATCCGACCGGTGCCTCGGCGCTGTGGAGCGATTTCAACAAGGCCAATCACGACGCGATGATCAAGGCCGAATTGTTCTCGTGGCCGGTGACGCTGGCGATCATGGTGCTCGCGTTCGGTTCGCTGGTGGCGGCCGGGCTACCACTGCTGCTGACCGTGGCCGGGCTGGTCGCCTCGGCCGGTGGGCTTGTGCTGTTGAACCAGATCACGCCCATCTCGGTATGGGCGATGAATTTCGCGATGATGTTCGCGCTGGCCCTGGGCATCGATTACGCGCTGTTCATCGTCGCCCGGTTCCGGGACGCGCTGACCAAGGCGGCGTCCACGCGGGCGGCAGTCGCCGAGACCATGGATACCGCCGGCAAAGCGGTGATGCTGTCCGGGCTGACGGTGCTGGTCAGTCTGTCCGCTGTGCTGCTGGTGCCGGCGCCGGCGGTGCGCACCATGGCCGTGGGCATCATGCTGGCGGTGACCTTCGTCCTCGCGGCGACGCTCACGCTGTTGCCCGCCGCGCTGGGCGCGCTCGGTGGCCGGATCAACGCCGCGGCGCTGCCGTACGCGAAACGGCAGCAGCACCGTTCGCCGCGGTTCGCGCGCTGGGGCGAACTCCTGCACGCGCATCCGTGGCCGTTCGCGATCGCCGCGCTGGCCGTGCTGATCGGGCTGGCGCTCCCAGTACTCGGACTGAAAGTCGCCATGCCCTCGATCCAGGTCGTGCCGGCCGACGCGCCAGTGCGGCAAGGCTACGAGCTGGTGCAACAGCAGTTCGGCCCCGGCGCACCGGGCGCCCTCCAGATCATCGCTCCGGCCGGGGAGGCCGCCGAGACCGGGCGGATCGCGGCCGCCACCGACGGCGTCGCGACGGTCACACCCGCGCAGACCGCCGGCGACGGTTCGGGTCTGGTGATGATGCAGGCCCTGCCCGAGGTCGATCCGTCCGACGCCCGGATGGGACCGATCGTCGACGAACTGCGCGACCGTCTATCGGCGCAAGCGCTGGTGGGTGGCGCACCCGCGGAGAATCTGGATCTGCAGAGTGCTCTGAACCGTTATCTGCCGATCATCGTCGCAGTGATCCTCACCCTGGGGTTCGTGCTGCTGCTGGTCGCCCTGCGTGCTCCGCTGATCGCCGCGCTGGGCACCCTGGTGAGCCTGTTGTCGACCGCCGCGGCGTTCGGGGTCGCGAAACTGATCTTCCAGGACGGGCACGGGGCGGGCCTGCTCGGATTCACCCCGCAGGGCTTCCTCGACGGCTGGGGACCGGTGTTCTTCTTCGCGATGATCTTCGCGATCGCGATGGACTACACGGTATTCCTGCTGGCGACCGCGAAAGAACACTACGAACACTCCGGGGATCCGAAGGTCGCCCATATCGACGGGCTGGCGCACTCCGGCCGGGTCATCTTCGCGGCCGCGGCGGTCATGGTGGCGGTGTTCTTCACCTTCGCGCTGGCGCAGCCGCTGCCACCGAAGGAAATGGGCATCATTCTCGGGGTCGCGGTCCTGCTGGATGCCGTTGTGGTCCGGCTGGTGCTGCTGCCGGTGCTGCTGCGGTTGTCCGGGCACGGCGCGTGGTGGTCGCCCGGGTGGCTGAACAAAGTGCTGCCGGCGATCGACTTCGCCCACCGGTGACCAACCGTTGTCAGATACCCCTCGGGGTATTATCGGCGCAGGGACAGTTGAAGGAGAACATGATGATCGGCGACGAGAACACCATCGCACCGGTACTCAACCGGCTGCGCCGCGCCCACGGCCAACTGGCCGGGGTGATCGCGATGATCGAGGCCGGACGCGACTGCAAGGACGTCGTCACCCAGCTCGCGGCGGTATCGCGTGCCCTGGACCGGGCCGGATTCAAGATCGTTGCCACCGGATTGCGGGAATGCCTCGACCGCGCGGACGACGACACCAACCCGATGACCGTCGACGAACTGGAAAAGCTATTCCTCACCCTGGCCTGACCACGACGGATGTCGGCCGGGAAGCAGACCTAACAACCATCGAATCAAGCGACAAGGAGGTCCGACCGTCATGAGCGCAACCACCGGCTCGGAGCTGTCCACCACACTCACCGCCGATTTCGAGGAAGCCGTCGAGCGCACCCGGGAAGCACTGGCCGCGCAGGGCTTCGGCGTGCTCACCGAGATCGATATGCAGGCGACTCTGAAGGCCAAACTCGGCCACGACATGGAGGAGTACCGGATACTCGGCGCCTGCAATCCGCCGCTGGCCCACCGCGCGGTCGACATCGATCGGCAGATCGGGCTGCTGCTGCCCTGCAATGTGGTCGTCCGCCGGTCCAGCGATTCCGGCGAGATCATCGTCGAGGCGATGAATCCGCAGGTGATGGTACAGGTCACCGAAGACCCCGGCCTGCGACCGGTCGCGGCGGAGGCCGCCACCAAACTGCGGGCCGCCATCGATTCGCTGCACCGATAGGCGCCATCGGCAACGCGGCCCGAAACCCGGCCCGGCCGGCTGCGCCGCGTTGGCCCGCTCCGGCGGTGGGCCGCGTGGTGCCGGCGCCGCGCCGATCCTTTCTCCGGTCCCTCCCGAGGGAACGTGGATCGAGGACCAAAGACTCCATACAGCCCGGGCACACGTGCCTACCGTCGGGTATATGAATTCAGGACCGGCACCGGCAGTGGTCGAGCGCGCCGTCCGTCTCGCGGGG
>NZ_JBSFRU010000036.1:0-31151 GCF_053589395.1 Nocardia sp. NPDC003345 | reverse complement strand
CCGCGGGCCGGGCCGCGGCGCTGGCCTTGATTCTCGGCGGGCTCGTCCTGGCCCGCGCTGAACGGGTCCTTGTGGAGCAGGATGCCGAGGATTATCGCCCCGAGCGCACCGATACCGGTGAATATCGCGTAGGCGGTGCCCACCGGCAACGTCTGCATGGCCCGGGACAGCAGGTATACGGCGGTGACCCCGAGCACGACGCAGATCAGGCTCGGTATGGGTCTGGTGAAGTTCTCGGTCGGTTTGATGCTCTGCGACCAGGCGATTTCCACCAACCCGGCGGCGGCCAGGGTTACCCAGTTCATCTCAGTACTCCCCGGCCAGTTCGCGAACGGTCGTCAATGCGCGGGCATAGGACCGGTCGTGCTCGGCACGCCGGTTCGCGAGCGCCGGGTCGTGGCGGGAGTTGGCGAGTTCCGCGTGGACGAAGACGGTATCGGAGACGGCGAAATGGCCTGCGAAGAAGTCGCGCAGGAAGCGTTCCTGGTAGTCGTAGGCCGCTTTGGGTGCGCCGGGAGAGTAGGCGCCGCCACGGGCGCTCGCGACCACGAATCTCCGGTGGCCGAGCGACATGCGTGGGAAGGTCACCTGGTCCAGCCATGCCTTGAGTGCGGCGGGAACCGAGTAGTTGTACATCGGGGTGCCGATCAGGACGACATCCGCCATGAGCAGTTCGGTCAACAGCGGCTCGACGATCCGCCAGGCGGCGGCCTGCTCCGGAGTCCGTACCAACTCGCCGAGCCGCGCGGGATCGGTACGGGGCAGGGTGAGTACCGCGTCGCACAGCTGGGTCCACGCCTCCCCGATGAAAGGCACCGGTTCGGCCGTGAGGTCGCGGTAGCGGTAGCCGCCTCCCGGATTCCGGGCCCGCCACGTCTCGGCGAAAGCCGCGCTCAGTTCCCGGCTGATCGAGACCCGCCGGGCGCTGGCGTCGAGGTGTAACAGAGTGCTCATGGTCGCCTCCCTTAAGTGGACACTATGTCCGCTTGATTCGGCCGACGGTACACATAAATGGACATACTGTCCACTTACCGGTCGATTCCGCTACAGTCGAAACATGCGACCCCGACCCGATCTGCTCGCGACGGCGCGGCCGGCCCAGGCCGAACGCGCGGACGCGGCGCGCAATCGCGCCAAGGTCCTCGCCGCGGCGGCGGAGTTGTTCGCCACCCGGGACCCGGGCGCCGTGACCATGGACGACATCGCCAAGGCCGCGGGTGTCGGAAGGGGAACTCTGTACCGCAGGTATCCGGACACCGGGTCCGTCGCGACAGCCCTCCTCGACGAACACGAGCGAGCCCTGCAGGAGCGACTACTCACCGGACCGCCACCACTCGGGCCGGGCGCACCTCCCGCCCGAAGGCTGGCCGCGTTCTACGCGGCGATGGTCGAACTACTGGACACCCACGCGCATCTCGTACTCGGCGCGGAAATCGGCGGTGCGCGTTTCACCACGGGGGCCTACGGGTTCTGGTATGCACATGTGCGATCGCTGGTCACAGCGGCAGGATTCCCGGAGCCCGATGCCATGGTCGATCCGCTGCTCGCACCGCTGGCGGCCGAGGTCTACCGGCAGCAGCGCGAGCGGGGACTGACCTCCGAGCAGATCATCGAGGCACTTCGGGTGATCGCCGAAACCGTTCTCGCCGGGTGAGCGGGGCATTTCACCGCGGCCCCGGCCGGTGACACCGGCTCAGGCCGTGGTTTCCCATACGAAACCGTCCGGGTCGGTGAACGAATCCATGCCGCTCGCCATCACGATGCGATGCGATCCGCTGCCCTCCGGCGACATCCGGGCGTCCTTGGCCGCGGCCTTGCGCGGATACATCGCCAGGGTGACCGGCGAACCCGGGTTGGCGAACTCGGCGTACTTCCCGCCAAAACTCTTCGCGACCGTGAATCCGCGATCGGCGTAGAACCGCTTGCTCGCCTTGACATCTGCCACGCCCAGCAGCAACACCAGGTTGTCGATCTCGCGGGTGGCCGGACCGGCATCCTTCTTGTTGGAGGTGTCGACCTTCCAGATCGTGCCTTCCGGTCCCCGCAGCACCGCACCGTAACCCCACAGGCTCTTCTTCGCCGGCTCGACGATGGTGAATCCGGCCGCGACGGCGGTGGCGACGAAGCCGTCGACGGTGGCGGGCCGGCCGACGACCAGCGACAGCAGGAAGCCGCGGAAGCCGGAGCCGGATGCGTGTGCGGCACGGAAGCCGATCCGGTCACCGAGGCCGAAGGCGGCCTCGTAGCTCGCGGCGGCGGCCGCGGGATCGTCCACTTCGAGTTCGATGGTGATATCGGTACTGGTCTTCGTGATGTTTTCCATGCCCACAACGTTAGGAACGGGCCGGTCCGGTGCCATCCGTGCCGACCACGGAACCCACCACGGAAATCGGTAGGTGTTCCACCGAAGGCCACTCGGCCCGTCACTGATGCCGCTCCGACGGGCCCCGGCGGCGACATACCCGGCCGAGGGGCCGGGCCCCGGCCCCGTACGAAAACCCGTTGTCGGGCCGCGGCGGCCGGTGCTACCTTTCCGGGGCCGTGCCAGAGAACGAGGAGGTGGTACCCGTGAACGCAGTATCGACATGGGTGCTCCCCTCCGGGGTCACGGTCGGGCGGTAGGTCGCCCGGGAGCGCCGTTCCATGGCATTCCCGAAAGGCACGACCATGCATTTCACTTCCGAACAGCACCTCGATGACGACGTCGTCGAACGCGAGTTCGTTCTCGGCGACATCCCCGGCATCCTGTGGACACCCGCCTCCGCGCCCACGCCGGTGCCGCTGATCCTGCTCGGCCCGCCGCCGCTCGGTCTGGGCAGGGTGTACCCGCTACTGGCGGCCCGCGCCCGGCACACCGTGGCGCAGGGCCACGCCGCGGCCACCCTCGAACTCCCCGGCACCGGCGCACGCCCCCGCGACGCCGCCGCCGACGCGGCCCTGGCCGACCTGCACCGGGCGCTGGCGGCCGGTGGGCCGGTCGACGACGGCATCGTCGACCGGTTGATCCTCCCGCTGGTCGACCAGGCGGTCCCGGAATGGCAGGCCGCCCTGGACGCCCTTCTCGCGCTGCCCGGGATCGGGGGTCCGGTCGGCTACTCGGGCGGGGTGATATCGATCGGTGTCCGGCTGGCGGTGGTCGAGCCGCGGATCGCCGCCGCCGTGCTGTTCGCCGGGAGTTTCGTACCGCGGCGCATCATCGAGCAGGCCCGGCAGGTCACCATCCCGTTGCACGTCCTGTTGCAGTGGGACGACGAAGGAAACGATCGGCAACAGGCCCTGGACCTGTTCGATGCCTTCGCCTCTACGGAGAAGACGCTGCACGCCAATATGGGCGGGCACACCGGCGTCCCGCGATACGCGGGCGACGAGGCGAACCGGTTCTTCACCCGGCATCTGAGGTAGTGCAGGCCCGGTGCCGCTGCCGGATGAACCCGGCGGCGGCACCGGGCGGCCTCGGGTCTCAGTCCCGGCGGGTCAGGAAAGCGAGTACGGCGGATTCGAAGGCGGCCTTCTGCTCGATCATCGCCCAGTGCCCGCAATCGGGGAATACGTGCAGTTCGGCCTTGGGAATGGTGCGCATGGGGATCAGGGCCATATCGAGCGGGCTCACCCGGTCGTCGCGCCCCCAGGTGACCAGGGTGGGCGCCTTGACCCGGTGCAGCATCGCCCACGGCGGCGGGGCGTCGGCGGCGTCCATGGCCCGGACCATCGCGGTGAAGGCGGCCTTGCTGTACATCCGCCGGGCGCTCTCCAGGGTGGCGGGATCGGTGGCCTGCTCCCAGCGTTCCTCGATCATCCGCTCGGTGACCACGGCGGGGTCGTACACCATCGAATACAACCAGGCGATCAACCGGTCCCGGGTGGGGTTCTCGGTGAATTCCTGCAGCAACCGGATGCCCTCTCCCGGGCCGGGGCTGAAGATGTTCTTGCCGATACCGCCGATGGTGACGATCTTGCCGACCCGGTCGGGGTGGGCGATGGCGTAGTTCAGCGCGACCCCGCCGCCCATCGAGTTGCCCACGATATCGACGCGGTCGAGACCCAGGGCGTCCACGAACCGGACCACCGCTTCCAGCGCCGTCACCATGGGATGGCCGCCGAAATCGTCGCTGACGCCGAAGCCGGGGAATTCCAGGATCAGGCACCGGAAGCGCTCGGCGAAGACCTCGAGGTTGCCGCTGAAGTTGCGCCAGCCGGTGACCCCGGGCCCGGACCCGTGTAGGAGCAGCAGCGGCGTGCCCGAACCGGCCTCGTGGTACCGCAGGAGTCCCGCGTCGGTGCGTACTTCCCGCAGCGTTTCCGCGGCGCCGAGTACCGATGTCATCGTCCAACCTCCATCTCGCCTGCTTCGCCGAACACGGTGCCACTTCCGAGGCTTTTCGCGTGGGCGTTTCCCGGTGAACGGGCAACCGGGTGGGTGCCGGGCTCAGCCGAGGCGGCCCGGCACCGGCTCCCGCCGTAGCCCGTCGGTGGGCAGTTCGCCCTCGGTGACCGCGCGTTCGATCGAATCGCGCAGTGCCGGGCAGGTGGGAATCCACTGGCTCGGTTCGCCGAGGGCGGCTCGCCGGGCGAACTCGGGGCAGGCCGATTCGGCGTCGTCGAGCCACTGGACGCTGGTGTGGCTGGGGCTGAACTTCTCGACCAGCACTCGGTTTCCGCAGTTGGCGCACTGTATGGGTTGCACGGTTACTCCTCGGTCGGCCGGTTGCGGGCCGCGTGGCGGGCGCCGATGTAGCCGAACACCATGGCGGGTCCGATGGTGGCGCCCGCGCCCGCGTAGTCGTTGCCCATGACGGCGGCGGAGGTGTTGCCGGTGGCGTACAGCCCGTCGATCACGGTGCCGTCCGCCCGCAGCACCTGCCCGTTCTCGTTGTACACCAGCCCGCCCTTGGTGCCCAGGTCGCCGATGCGAATCCGTAACGCGTAGAACGGCGCCCGGTCGATGAGATCGAGGGTGGGGTGCGGGAGCGACGGGTCGCCGTAGTAGTTGTCGTAGGCGCTCTCGCCGCGCCCGAATTCGGTATCGCGGCCCGCGCGCGCGGATTCGTTGTAGCGCAGCAGCGTCGCCTCGAGCGCCGCGGTGGGGGCGCCGATCGCCTCCCCGAGTTCGGTGATCGTCTTCGCGGTCACCACCAGGCCCGACGAGAGCCAGTCGGCGGGGAACTTCTGGCCGGGCATGATGCCGCCGATCGGATACCGGTTCTTGGCCCGGGCGTCGAAGATCATCCAGGCCGGATCGTGACCACCGGCGAGCTGGGCGTGCACGAAGGTGACATACGGCGCGGCCTCATTGGTGAACCGGACACCCGCGGCGTTCACGATGATCGACCGGGGAATGGACCGTTCCGAGACCAGGACCTGGTTGATCCCTTCGGGCCGCTGGAACGAGGGCATCCACCACGCGTCGTCCATGAGGTCGACGGCCGCGCCGGCCTGTTCACCGGCCAGGATGCCGTCACCGGTGTTGTCGGTGGAGGCGGCGCTGAAGTTGTCCCGTCCGCCGGGCGGGAGATGCTGTTTGCGCAGGGCCTGGTTGTATTCGAAACCGCCGGTCGCCATGAGCACGCCGTGGCGGGCCCGGATCCGCACCTCGCGTCCGTCGCGTTCGACGACCACCCCGAGCACCGCGCCCGTGTCGTCGGTGATCAGCGAACGCATCGGCGTATTCAGCCAGAGCGGGACGCGGGCGTCGCGCAGCGCGAGCCGCAACCGGGCGATGAGGGCGCGGCCGAGGGTGTCCATATGGCGGCGCAGCACCACGGCTTTCACCGCGCGCAGACCCGTCAGCAGCGCGGTCCACCGAGCCCGCCAGGTCCGGGTGACCATATTCAGCTGGACGAAATCCTTCGAGGTGATGAACAGACCCGGCGGGGTGGCCAGCGCGGCCGGTCGCAACCGGTCCTCGTCGGCGCCGAGTTCCCGCAGGTTCACCGGCAGCGGCTCGATCGAACGCCCCGCTGGCCGGCCGCCCGGGGCCTCCGGGTGATAGTCGGAATAGCCGGTGCACCATTGGAAACGCAAGTGCGGACCACTGCTCTCCAGGAAGTCCAGCATCGCGGGGCCCTGGTCGATGAAGGCGTCGAGATTGGCCGAGGGCACCCGGTCGCCGACCACCGCGTCCAGATAGGCGCGCACATCCGCGCGGGAATCGCGCAGCCCCTCCCGCAGCAGCACCGGGTTGTTGGGGACCCAGATCCCGCCACCGGACAGCGCGGTGCTGCCGCCGTAGTAGGCGCCCTTCTCGATGACGAGGGTGTCCAGGCCCCGGTCGGCGGCGGCCAGCGCCCCGGTGAGACCACCGGCGCCGCTGCCGGCGACCAAGAAGTCCACCTCGTGATCCCAGTGCTGTTCGGTAGCGGGCACGGTTTTCTCTCTTCGTACTGGGACTCAGCCGAAGCTGATGTCGTCGGCCGACCAGAACGCGCGCATGCTGGTGATCCGCGCGTCGGAGTCGAAGGTCATGACGTCGATGGGTTCGACGGTGATGGTCTGGTCACCGGTATCGGTGACCACCCGGAAGGCGAAGGCGGCGCTGTCGCCGCTCACCCGCAGGCTCAGCAGTTCGGTGCTGCGGCGCGCCGATTCGAGACTGCTGTAGAAGGTCTCGATGGCGGCGCGGCCGGTATGGGCGGGCGCGCCGACCGGATCTTCCAGCGTGGCGTTCTCGGCGTAGAGTTCGGCGATCTCGGCCGCGGTCCCGGTCGCCACATTGTCGAGGTAGCAGCGCACCGCCGCGCGGATCTGATCTGGTTCCGGCATGGGATTTCCTGTTCTGAGGGGGTCGGCGTCAGCGGCCGAGCAGGTCGAGGACGGCGAGGTGGCCGAACAGCATCGAGGCGCCGATCGGGTTGCCGCCGCCGGGGTAGACGGTGCCGCTGACGGCGGCCATGGTGTTGCCCGCGGCGTAGAGGCCGGGGATCGGCGCGCCGTCGCGGCCGAGAACGCGGGCCGCGGTATCGGTGCGCAACCCGCCCTTGGTGCCCAGATCGGAGATTCCGAACGCGGCGGCGTGGAAAGGTCCCTGCCCGATCGGCACCATCGGCGACTCGCCCTGGGAGAAGGCGCGGTCGTAGGCCTCGTCGCCACGCCCGAAATCGGTATCGGCGCCCGCCGCGACCATCGCGTTGTACCGGTCGACCGTCGCCACCAGGTTCGCGGCCGGCACCCCGATGGCGGCCGCGAGTTCCTCGAGGGTGTCCGCGGTGTGCCAGAGACCGGCGGCCTCGTATTTCTCGGATTCGACCATCGAGACGTTGGTGGCCTGCACCGGCGGCCGCGCGCCCTCGCGATCGTCGTAGATCATCCAGAACGGCAGCGTGAGGGTGCCGGCGTTCAGGCGGTCGATGGCGGCCCGGCCCAGCCGGTCGTAGGGGGCGGATTCGTTGACGAACCGGTTGCCGTCCTGGTCGACGAAGATTCCGCCGGTGAACCATAGCGCGAACGCCGACCGGCCGTCGGGATGGGTGAGCCCCGGTGACCACCAGGCCTGATCCATGAGGTCGGTATCGGCACCGGCGGCGATACCCGCCTGATGGGCGCGGCCCTGGTTTCCGGGCGGGCCCATGGTGTCGCGGGCTTCGCCGGGGACACCGTAGTGCCGACGCATCTCGTCGTTGCCCTCGAAGCCACCCGCCGCGAGGATCACCCCGTGCCGCACCTTGATCGCCATCGTCCCGGAGGGTCGTTCGACCAGCGCACCGGTCACCCGGCCGTCCTCGACGAGCAGTTCCACCAGCGCGGCATTGCGGTGCAACCGGACCTTCGGATAGGTCGACAGCGCGCGCAGGAACCGGCCGATCAGCGCCTGCCCGCCGATCAGCAGATCCGGCGGCGGCGCGCCCAGACGGTCGGTATCGAGCGGGCCACGCAGGTGTTCGCGCAGCTCACCGAGCTCGGCGGCCGGGAGCGGGGCCGGGACGATATGCCGCTGCCCGTCGAGCCGGGCTTTCGGCGCGGCACCGAAATAGTCGGGCCACGGATACATCTGGAATTCGAAATGCTCGTCGGTTTCCAGGTATTCGATCAGGTCGCGACCGCGGCGGACGAAGGTCTCCTGGAGTTCGGGCGGGGTGCGGTCGCCGACCACCGACCGGAAATAGATGAGGGCGTCCTCGAGGGTGTCGTCGGTTCCGGCCCGCTCCAGCACCGGATTACAGGGGAACCAGACCCCGCCGCCACCGGAATACGCGGTGGTGCCGCCGAATTTGTCGGTCGCCTCCACCACCGCGACCGACAGTCCCTCGCGGGCCGCGGTGTAGGCGCCGGCCAGACCGCCGCCGGAACCGGCCACCAGCACATCCACTTCGTCGTCGAAGTCCACCATCGTCTCCTTCTGCTGCGGGTCCGGGCCGTGATCTGCGACCGGCACACGCGGTGTTCCGCTGCCGGCTCGCGCCGGTAGAGGCCGACGGTAGGTCGGGTGCCGCGCCACGGATAACGGCTCTCCCGGTCACCGGGAGGGCGGCCGGACGCGGTGCCGGTGGGCGCGGGTTCGAGTGCGGGGCGAATGGCGGATTCAGGGGATTGTGCCGGTCAGCGGGAGACCCGGGCGCCGGGCTCGCCGGGGATACCTACCGTCGCAGCAGATCAGCGGATACCTATGCCCAAGGGAGGCACTGTGAATCACCCGACGACGCCGTCACCAGGGAGTACGCGGACCCGAGTCGACGTGGCGGTCGTCGGCGCGGGCATCGCGGGCCTGTACGCGCTGCACCGTTTCCGCAGCCGGGGGCTCACCGTCCGGATCTTCGAGGCCGGCGACGGCGTGGGCGGGGTCTGGTACTGGAACCGCTACCCCGGCGCCCGCTGCGATGTGGAGAGCGTCGACTATTCGTACTCCTTCGACGACGACCTCCAGCAGGACTGGAACTGGAGCGAGAAGTACGCGACGCAGCCGGAGATCCTGGCCTACCTCGAACATGTGGCCAGCCGGTTCGACCTGCGCCGCGATATCGAGTTCGGCACCCGGGTCACCGGTATCGCCCTCGACGAGCAGACCCTCACCTGGCAGGTGGACACCGATACCGGAAGCGCGGTCACCGCGCGGTTCGTGGTGCTGGCCACCGGCCCGCTGTCCAACGCCAACACCCCGGCGATCGACGGACTCGGCACCTTCGCCGGACAGCTGCTGCACACCTCGGCCTGGCCACGCGAGGGCGTCGATCTGACCGGGCGGCGGGTCGGGGTGATCGGCACCGGGTCGTCGGGAATACAGGCCATTCCGGTGATCGCCGAGCAGGCCGAGCGGCTGCACGTCTTCCAGCGCACCGCCAACTACAGCGTTCCGGCCGGGAACATCCCGCTCGACGACGCGCGTCGCGCCGAGCAGAAGGCGAACTACGCCGAACGCCGCCGCCTGTCGATGGCCAGCGGCGGCGGATCCCCGCACCGCGCCCACCCGAAATCCGCGCTCGAGGTGAGCGAACGAGAACGCCGCGACGCCTACGAACAGCGCTGGCAACTCGGTGGGGTGCTGTTCAGCAAGACCTTCCCCGACCAGCTCACCGATCCGGCGGCCAACGACACCGCCCGGCTGTTCTGGGAGGAGAAGATCCGCGCCGAGATCGACGACCCCGCGGTCGCCGACCTGCTCATCCCCCGCGACCACCCGATCGGCACCAAACGCATCTGTACCGATACGAACTACTACCGGACCTTCAACCGGGAGAACGTGCGGCTGGTGGACCTGCGGGCGACACCGATCGACCGGATCGACGCGGGCGGCCTGCACACCGCCGACTCGTATTTCCCCCTGGACACCCTGGTGCTGGCCACCGGGTTCGACGCGATGACCGGCTCGGTCGCCAAGATCGCGATCACCGGGCGCGACGGGCGGACCCTGAACGAGGCGTGGGCCGAGGGCCCGCGGACCTATCTGGGTCTGGGTATCCCCGGCTTTCCGAACCTGTTCAACCTGACCGGGCCGGGCAGCCCGTCGGTGCTGGCCAACATGGTGCTGCATTCGGAGCTGCACGTGGACTGGGTGGCCGACGCCATCGGTTTCGTCGAGGATCGCGGCGCGACGGCCATCGAGGCCCGCGCCGACGCCGCGGCCGACTGGGTCGCCGAATGCGCCGAGCGGGCGGCCGGCACCCTGATGACCCGCGCGAACTCCTGGTATCTGGGCGCGAACGTCCCGGGCAAACCTCGGGTGTTCATGCCGTTCGTGAGCGGTTTCGGGGTGTACGGCGAGATCATCGCCGAGGTGGCGGCGGCCGAGTACAAGGGGTTCGATCTACACCCGGCGCCGTAGCCGGTGCGACCGGAGCACGGATGACCCGCTCGGCGGTAGTCATATGCCGGACCGGCATATGTTCACTGATAGCATTCGACGGGTGACGACGAGCGAATCCGATCCAGCGCAGATCAACCTGCCGCCGACCAGCTGGGCGGTGCTCGCCATGCTCTCCTACGAGGAGGAGATCTCCGGGTACGACCTGAAGAAATGGGCCGACTGGAGTATCCGGTACTTCTACTGGAGCCCCTCCTACAGCCAGATCTACTCGGAACTGAAAAAGCTGGAAAAGCACGGTTTCGCCCACTCCCGGGTGGATGCCGACAATGCCATGCGCGGCCGCCGCCTCTACCGGATCACCCCGGAGGGGCGGGAGGCGGTGACCGCGTGGGCCGTGAAAGCTCCCGTCGACCGGCCGGTGCTGAAACATCATGTGATGTTGCGGATCATGCTCGGACATCTGAGCTCACCGGACCGGCTGAAAGAGATCCTGCGCGAACACATCTCCGAGGCCGAGCGGCTGGAACGCAGCGCCACGATCGACTCTGAGGCCGCGCGGTCGGAGCCCGGCTGGGCGTATTCGCAGATCGCGCTGAAATGGGCGCAGCGGTACTACGCCTCGGAGCGGGCGCTGGCCCAGGAGTTGATCGACGAGATCGACGACGCCGAAACCCGGCTGGTGACCGCCGAACGCGACGACCAGGCCGCCTATCCTCATCCCACCCCGGGTAGCTGGCGCGCGGTGGAGCAGAAGGTCCGGGAGGACGAACCCGAACGGCGGTAGGCCCTCACCGGGCCGTGGGGCCGAGTACCGATCCGGTGCCCGGGCAGAAACTGTGGCAGACCCGGTCGCGCACGATCACCTGCGGGCATTCCGGGTCGAACCACCGGTCCACCAGCCCCCAGTGCACCGGATGCAGGAGATAGGCGCCGGTGAGACCGTCGAGGTCGGCGAACTCCTGCTCCCAGACGTGCGTCCACCGCGTGGACCCGACGGCCCGCTCGACCGGGCTCAATCGCCAGGTGCGGATGGCGGGGATATAGCGCGGCATCAGCAGCAGGTCGGACTCGAACTCGGCCACCCGGTCCGGGGCGGTGGCGGGGTCGACGCGGAGCAGCAGGGTGCGGTACACGGGTTCTTCCGCGGCCGCAGTATCGGCCACACCGCCGGCCCCCGGTCCGTAATCCGCCCCGTCGACGCGGGCCACATCCGGCCAGGCGCAGACCTCGTCCAGCCGCCGGGCCGCCGCCCGTCCCACGGCCGGGTCGGCGAACCGCAGGCGCAGCAGGATATCGCCGCCGTTGCGTACCCCCGGAAGAGTCGGCCGCACCAGCGCCCGCTCGGGTGCCGTCTCGGCGACCACCCGGTTCAGAGCCGTCAGCAGACCCGCGAGCGCGATATCCCGGCGTTCACCCGGCACGAGGTGGATGAGGCGGATCAGTTCACACATCGCTGAGCGCCTCGACATCCCCGGCGGCAGCCGCCGACTCGCGGGTCCGCTCGGCGACCAGATGCCCCACCGCCGACCACCACTCACCGAGCGCGGGATCCGGCCGGCCCTTCCAGGTCATCTCCCACCAGGCCCGCGGCCCGTCGAGACGCCAGGTCACGGTCACCGTGTTCGACCGGTCGTCGAACCAGATCGGCGGGGCGACGAGCAGCCGTTCCAGCGTCATCCCGAGTGCCACCGCGCCCGGGGCGTACTCGGCGAGATAACGGTCCACGAACTCCCGCGCGCACCCGGGCGCCGTCACCACCCGGTCGACCACATACACCTGCGCCGTCGTCATCGGCCCACGGTATGAGCGTGTGTGACCGGCACGAATAGCCCGGTCCACTGTCCGGGATGTTCTCACTTCCCACCGGACGGGCGCCACCCCGGATAGCGGCCGAGCCTGTACGTGAGCTGAACCGTGATCGGCGTCGAGACGAGTGTCGTTCAGCCGAGTTCTTCGACCAGTCCGATGATCACGTTGGCGGGGCCGTAGACGAAGCAGTACCGGTAGATGTCCTCGTACCGGGCGACCGTCCCCACGAGTTCGGCTCCGTGGGGACGGAGGCGTTCAAGGACGTCTGCGACGTCGTCGACCACGAAAGTCAGAGGAGGTTCGGTGCCGCCCGATTCTGGCCGGTGTGATCGGTTCAGGAGCTCTGACGTTCGGCCTGCCGCCGCATCAGTTCCTCGACCGCGCTGGGGAGCGTGGTGTCGAAGTCGATAAGTTTTGCCCAGGTCGGAGTGATGACGATCCGGACCATCCCGTCGTACAGCGAGCGCACCCCGGCTTCCCATTCCACACGCTGGTCGGGTGTCATCTCGTAGCTGCCGTTCATCTCCAAGTACTCCGCCGGGATCCCGTCCACGGCATCCAGCTCTGCCCGGCCCCGGATGAGCAGCATCTTCGGCGGATGGACCTCGGTGTCGATCGTCAACGCGACCTCGGGGTCGCGGCGCAGATGGCGAAGCTTCGGGGCGTTCGTCGCGGTACAGACCACGATCTGTTCACCGTTCCATGCGAATCCGACCGGGATGTTGCGAGGTGTGCCGTCTTGTGCGACGTACGCCATCCGCAGCAGGTCGCGGGCCAGTAGTTCGCGGCTGGCCGGGAGGTTCAGGATCGCGCTGATCCGGTCCGTTCGCATGGTGTTCATCCTCGCTGTTGTCGCGGCCCGTTCGGCTGCTCGTACCCCAGGGACGGAGCCGCCCGAGCGTTCTCGACATCTACGGTGGATGAATCCCGAAAGTATTCCTACCCGGCTGTCGTGATGAGGTGACAGCCGTCGTACCGAACCTCGAGCAGCGGATATCCGGGGCGTACTACGCCGGGCCCTCCCGTCGCCTCCGGCGTTTGTCCTGGCGGTGCTCCGGGGCCCCTTAGTAGGCCGCCACGAATTCACCCACTTCGACACCAGCGATGGACGCCGCCCATTCAGGGATGGTGAACCACAACTCGCCATCGTCGGCAACCACTGAGACCCCGAAGACACTGCGCAGCACAGCAGGCACCGTCGAATCCTTTCGCTGCGCCGGGTCGACCACACTCGCGAGGAAATTCGCCCATCGGCAGGCCGGGATTTCGATCACCGGCTGCCGAGCCGGGTCGTTTCCGGACTCCGGCAGGTACTTGCTGTCCCGGATCTGCACCGTCTCGCCATGGAACCGGACCTCGACACAGGTGTGTTCCGAACCCGAGACGACTTGAACCACCGCGAAGGCATGGCGTCAGCCTAGTCCAGAGCATGTGCCGCCGATCCGCGCCGAGCGCTCGGAGGCCCGGACCGCTACGCCAGGTCCTGTCCTATTTCCCGAACCAGTTCGACGGAGGCGGTGCGGTCCAGCGCGGACATGCGCGCCTGCGCGTATTGGTACTTCAGCTGCCCTATCAACCGGTGGTCGTCGATGAGTTCGGCGTACGCCGAGGACTCGATCCAAGCCATTGTCGACGACCGTAGGCATTCGAAGGCGACCGTGCCCGACGGCGTCATACCGCGGCGTCTCACCGACAGAGCTCGCACTCCGCGGGGTAGCGCCACAGGCATGCGATCGCGGCGACCGAACCCAACCCACTGCATGTGCGTTCCGCCGAGATCCGTATCGCCCGCGGCCCCGGGATGTTCGGTTTCGGACTGGTTTTCGTCGTCGCCGCCGATCAGCTCACCGATCGGCCCGAGAACCGGCACATCCCCCGGCGGATCCGCACTGCCGCCCGGCGACTTCCCGGCCCCGACGACCTGCTCACCACCATCGTGATCGATGCCCACGGCCGTCAGTGGTGGGCCGTCACCAGCCGTCACCTCCCCGAACTCGAACCGGTTCGAATACGGGTCCCGGCCGCACCGCCCGAGCGGTGGCGAATTCCGGAAACCCTCGACGCCTCACTGTGGACGGCCGCTCTCGCCCTCGACGACGCGAACCACCCCCACCTGCTCCGGCTACCCGGCACACCACCGCCGACCAGCTGATTTGCCCCGAGGCCCACGCGTACGCCGAGCGCGGACGCACCCGCGGAGAGATCGTCATCCGCATCCGACGCGCGATGCGCTGATCAGAACGGATTGATCGCGGCCGACAGGGTGGCGAGGTTGCACGGGATGTTGCCGGGATAGTTGATGCAATCCGGCGGTTCGGCCACCTGGGCCGGCGGGCCGGGTATTGCCGGAGTGAGTGGCAGCCCCTCCGCGGCGGCGGGTGCCGCCACCAGCAAGGGCGCCACGATGACCGCGAGAGCGGAGAACGAGAGTTTCACGCCGAGTTTCGTCATGGAGGTCCAATCAGCGGTATTCGAGTCGGATGAGTACCTCGTACAGGTGTGCTGTACCCAATTCGCTCCGTACCGAAGCCGGGGTGCGGCCGGGAGCGCGGCGGTTTCGCACGGGTCCGGCCGGGTAGCGGCCCACTGTCCGGGAAACGCGGCCGCCACGCCCTGGGCAGCGGCCTACGGTTGCCCGGCCGGGGTGAGACCCGGTGCGCAACCGGCGACGATGTTCAGGAGGGCCGCAGATGGAGAGTGCTCGGAGTTCGGCGACCGAACCGGACCTGCTGCCCGAAGTGGCCGCGATGCTGGCCACCCTCAACAGCGGTTTCCCCGATGTCACCACGCTACCCGCGCCCGAACTGCGGGCGATCATCCGGAGCCGCCGGGCCCCGCTGCAATGGCAGCCCGCCATGCGGGATGTACGCAATCTGACCATCGACGGCCCGGGTGGGCCGCTACCGCTGCGGATCTACCGCCCGCACAGCGACGGCGCCGCGCTGCCGGTGATCGTCTTCGCGCACGGCGGCGGGTTCGTGTTCTGCGATCTGGACAGCCACGACGAATTCTGCCGGTCGATGGCGGAGGGGGTCGGCGCGGTGGTGGTGTCGGTGGACTACCGGCTCGCCCCCGAACATCCCGCCCCCGCCGCACACGACGATATGTACGCCGCGCTCACCTGGGTCGCCGGGCATGCGGGCGAATTCGGCGGCGACCCCGCGACGCTGGTGGTCGCCGGTGACAGCGCGGGCGGCAATCTCGCCGCGACCGTGGCGCTGGCGGCCCGCGACGAAGCCGGTCCCGCGATCGCCGCGCAACTGCTGCTCTATCCGGTGATCGATGACGATTTCGATACCGAGTCCTACCGCCGCTTCGGCACCGGCTACTACAACACCGCCGCCGCCATGCGCTGGTACTGGCAGCAGTACGCACCCGCCGGGCGGGACGACACCCGCGTGGTGCCGACCCGTGCGGACAGCCTGGCCGGTCTACCGCCCGCCGTGGTGATCACCGCAGAACTCGATCCGCCCTGCACATCCGGCGACGCCTACGCCCGGCAACTCGCCGACGCCGGGGTGCCTGTGCGCCACCACCGCTACGACGGGCTCTTCCACGGATTCTTGACCTTCGCCGGGCTGTCGGTCACCCGGACCGCGCGCGAGGAGATCTGGGAAATGCTGCGAACCGGTCTGACCGACCGGTAACAGGCGTCATCCGCGATACGCTCCACCGATCCGCAGCGCCCGCTTGACCTAACTCGCTGTAGTGCAGCATATTTCGCAACTGCTGCATAAGATGCTTCCGTGGTACCCAGATTTCGCTGTCGACCTGCGCGTAGGTGAGTCGGGTGCAGCGCAGAGATGGGATTCTGGCGATATCGGGCGCTTTGGCGGCCTGTGCGACCTCCGCCGGGATTCTGGGTCTCTCGAAGGGAGACCCCACAGCGCTCGGCTGGGGTGCCACCGGAGCAGGCGCGATCTCGCTCCTCTGCGTAGGGATCGACCGCGTACTCGACCGTGGCCCGAGGAACGATCTACCGATCCGCCGATACCTCGCACTCGCCGCCGTTGTTCTCGCGATCGGCGGCGCCGTATCCGCGATGGTGTCGTTGTGGGCTGCCGGGCAACTCATAGCCTGCTGGTCCCTCGCCGGATCGGCAGCGGTCATTCTGGCATTCGGTATCCATAGCAGCCGGGAGATCGAGCTTCCTGATATCCGGGTCGTCTCGGGCAGTGTGGCTATCGCTCGGTTCTGGCTTTTCTACGTCATAGCGGCGATATGGCTGCCCGATCGGGGCGCGATCGCAGTGGGGGCCGGTGCCGCGCTGATCGGGCACGTCGCGCCGGTGGCCATCCGCAGGTATCGGGGGGAACCTCTACGCTACCGGCCGAGTCGGTTTCCCTCGGTTTTCGCGAGCAGGTCGCCCCGGCACGACGATGTCGGATCGGGCCGGGACTCCGACGCGGAACGGGTAGCGCCGGTCCTGGCGGGCCAGGACCATCGATCCGTACCGTCACCGATAAGCCCGGTCGGGATAGCCGGCGCGACAGGCGCTGCCACCGCGGTGGTCATCGGATGGCCGGAGCGCGTATCGCTGGTGCCGGACGGACTGTCTCTCGGCGCACTTCCGCCCGGTCTGGACTCCGGCCAGGCCACCTTCGTTCTGGTGCTGGTCGTCATCCAGCTCATCATCCAACGCTTTTTCGGCCGACTGCTCCCGATAGCCCTCGGACCGCAACCTGCTCTGCGTCTCACAGCTCAGCGCACGCGTGAGAGGTGCAGGCGCATACCGCGCCGTGAGCCGGCGGACGATGCGCGGTCGTGGGACGATCGCGAATGGCGTTACCGGGCCCTCCTGGACGAGGATCCTTCCCGAGAGGAGGCCGGAAGAGCCTCGTTGACCGTGGGCCGCGATGTCCTCGCGGTAAACGGCGCGGTGGCGCGCAACTACGGTGTGGTCGTCGACGATCTCTGGCCGAGACTCGAATTGGTGGTGCCGCCGCTCGCCCGGCGCAGGATCGTCCGATCCGAGTGGCGTGCCGGCGGATCGCGAATCACAGCGATAGTCGGGGCCGGTGCGATCGCGCCGTTCGCGACGGCCGGATCCGGCTATGCAGTATTGGCGATGGCGATTGTCGTGGCAGTATCCGTTGCCGCCTGCCGGAGGGAGGTTTCCGCCGCCTACTCGCAGAAGGCCAGGGCGATCGGGCTGTACCGCGCCGATCTGGCACGCAAACTGGGGCTTCGCCCACCGTCGACGAATGCCGAGCTGACCGCCATGGGCGGATTCCTGACCGGTGAGGACACTGTGGGCGAATGGTTCGCTGCCACATCGTTTCCGCTCGCCGAAGACACTGCGAACACCCGGCTGGCTCGCTCGCGGCGCGGCAACGCACGAGACACCTCGTCCGAGCTACGACCACCGGCGGTCGTCGCCGAACTGAAGGCCCACCTCGATACCGTCGTCGAGCGTGCGGTGGCGAACGCCCTGCGCGGACCGGAACTGGTGGCGTTCACCGGCTTCTTCGGCGTCGAACTCCCCACCGCCCGTCGCCGTACCACCGAGTTCACCGAGGGCAAGATCGTCGCACCGTCCGGTACCTCCATCGAAATAGCCGTGGCGTTGTCCACTCGGCCGACCGCGGCGTCGCGCCTGGGCCGGCGCTCGAATTTCCCGAACGAACAGACCGTAGTTTTCGAGAAGGTCGAGATCCCCGGGCCGAGTGCCGCGCGTACGCCGAGCTTCGAGGTTCTCATCGACAGCGGGACTGTCACGGCGATTCCCCGGCGACTGACAGTTGACAACACTGATCGCCGGAATCCCACCCGGCATGCAGTCGAACTGAGGCTTCCGGGCCTCGAGGACTCACACGACATCTGGTTTCAACTGTTCCAGGGAGGGCGTCTGGTGCAGGTGGTCAGTCTGGCAGTGGAAACACGGCAGAACCCGGCTCCGGAACCCGGACACGGCTCGTCGACCAGATCCAGTTCATGACAGAACTCCGGGGGCCCGCTGTCCGGGTGCATGTGGCCGACACTGCGGCCGGTCTGGCGATCGAATTCGAGTCGCTCACCGCCGATATTCGGCCCCTCCGGTTCACGGTGACCAACCGCGGCAAGTTCCATGCCGTGCGAGAGCGACTCGACCATGGGCTCACTGCGGTGAAAGACCTGGTCCACGAACTAGATATCGACGACTCGCGGCTGGTGTCGCTGGCACAGGCGCTGGGCGAGATGGGCCGGCGGATGCTGCTGACCCTGGTGGGAAACTCCCCCACGATGGTCCGAGCGCTCCAGGACTTCTGGACAGCAGCCATTCCGGCATGGCGGAACCCGCACCACACAGCTGTGGTGGAGTGCGTCGGTGACGCGGAACACCTCCTTCCGCTGGAATTCTTCCCCTTCTTCGACCTGGGAATCGACGCCGACGAAATTACCGATCGAAACGATTTCACGGCATGGTGCAGGAGTTTCATAGGCTTCAGTTGCGTGGTGCGCCGGAGAATCATCCCTGTTGTGGTGGCCGAGGGCAGCGAACTGTTGTTCACACTTCCCGACGGCCGCATATCGTTGAGCTACTGGCACTACGAATCCCTGCCCGGGGCGCGGCGAGAATACGAGTGGCTGGTGAACGAGGCCACAGAGGGTGTGCTTGTTCACGGACCCCGGCCCGGACCCGGCCAGAACGTCGCCGACATCGCCGGGGCGATCTATGATCCGGCTGGCGAACAGATACAACACTTTTCCTGCCACTGCGACACCACGGCCGACGACCCGTTCGACTATCGGCTCGCACTCCAGGATTCCGGAACCGACATCGAGGTGACTCTCGGTGAACTGGGCGACCATCTGATTCGCTCGAGCGCACGGCACCCGCGTCGTGCCACCCATATGCCGCTGGTCGTCCTCAACGCTTGTGGCTCTTCACGAGTCGATTCGAAAAGCTCACTGTCCTTTCCGAACCTCTTCCTGGAAAACGGCAATCGTGCGTGTGTGGCCACCGAGATCACCGTCCCGGATCAGGACGCGGCGGAGATCTCGGTGGCGTTCTACCGGGAGCTGCTGACCGGCGTGGACGTGGGTACGGCCATGCACCGGGCCAGAACCCATGTGCTCCGGAAACACGGGAACCCGCTCGGACTGGCCTACACAGTGTATGGAAATACCGATCTGACGATCGATCTCTGAAGGGACACCCGTGGCAGATTCGGATCAGACACCGGAAACCACTCGGCCGCCGACGATCCGGGTATTCGGACGCGAGGACACCGAAGAACGGGCGGAACGGTCACTGTTCAGGCGGAGCGGCGATTTCCGGTACGGCAGCAGTGATATTCCGGTCGACGAGTTCCGCAGGCGTGTATCCGTCTTCCTCGATTCGATCCAGGACGTGATCGCCGAGGTCACCCCGCCATCCGGGAGTTACGAGCTGGACCAGATACAGGTCAACGTCGAGATCAGCGCCAAAGGGCAGCTCTCACTTCTCGGAACAGGCGGAGAGTTGGCCGGTAAAGGGGGTCTCACCTTCACGTTCACCAAGAAGTGATCGGAGCCGGTAGGCGGGCCGATGCCACCGGCCGGGTAACGGTACTGGTGAGGCATCGGGATCCGGCCTAGCGTCGCACCATGACCACCACAGCAGTTGTCACCGGCGCCGGCCGCGGTATCGGTCTCGCCCTCGCCCGCCGCCTCGCCGGCGCCGGGCATCGGGTCGTGCTCACCGATCTCGACGGGGACGCCGCGCAGCGTGCCGCCGCCGAGATCGGGCGGGGCGCGATCGGGTTTCGGCAGGACGTCCGGGAGATCGGCTCGCATCGTGAGATCGCCGAGCAGGCCGCGGCCCTGGGACGGCTCGCGATCTGGGTGAACAATGCCGGGGTGCTCTTCGCCGGGGACGCCTGGACCCATTCGGACGAGGAGATCGCGGCCATCCTCGAGGTGAATGTGCGCGGGGTCATGGCGGGGTCGGCGGCCGCCGTCACGCGGATGGGGACGGCGGGCGGGGCGATTCTCAATATCGCGTCGTTGTCGGCGCTGACTCCGGTGCCGGGGCTCGCGCTGTACGCCGCGACCAAGGCGGCCGTGCTGTCCTATACGACCTCCCTCCAGGGTGATCTCACGCATGCCGGACTGCCGATCCGGGCCCATGCGCTGTGCCCCGACGTGGTCGGGACCGCCATGGTGACCTCGCATGCCGAGGACCCGGGCGCCGCGATGCTGTTCTCCGGTCCGAAACCACTCGACGAGGACGACGTCGCGCGAGCGGGACTGGAGCTGCTGGGTAGCCGTCAGATCTTCCGGGTGGTCCCGCGCTGGCGCGGGGCACTGGTGCGGGCGGCCGATTTCGCGCCGGCGGGTGGACTGCGGGTGGTCGCGATGATCCGGAAACTCGGCGATCGCCGTCAGGCCCGGAACTGACGGTTACCGTCGAGAGGGAAAACACTCACCGTCGGTAAGGATCTTCGTATGACAACCGCGGTCGTGGTGGGCAGCGGGCCAAACGGGCTCGCCGCCGCCATCCGGCTGGCTCGGGCCGGCCTCGAGGTCACCGTGTTCGAGGCGTACGAGCGCCCCGGTGGTGGCGCGCGCAGCAGTGAACTGACCGTGCCGGGTCTGGTGCACGATGATTGCGCCGCCTTCCATCCGACCGGGGTGGCCTCGCCGTTCTTCGCCTCGCTCGGCCTCGAACGGCACGGTCTGCGCTGGTTGTGGCCCGAGATCGATCTCGCCCATCCGCTCGACGACGGCCGGGCCGGTGTGGCGGCCCGGGATCGCGGACTCACCGACCGTTCACTCGGGGTCGACGCCCGCGCCTGGGAGCGCCTCTTCGCCGGGGCGACCGGAAATTTCGATGCGCTCATCGGGGAGGTCTTCCGGCCCATCGTGCATATTCCGCGGCATCCGGTGGTCCTGGGCCGGTTCGGTATGCACGCGCTGCAACCCGCCACCTGGACGGTGCGGCGCTTCCGGGACGAACCGGCCCGCGCGCTGTTCATGGGTGTCGCCGCGCACGCCTTCGGCCGCGTGGACACGTTGCTCGGCAGTTCGGTGGGGATGATGCTCACCGCGGCCGCCCACGCCGTCGGCTGGCCGGTGGCCGAGGGCGGGAGTGAGAGCATCATCCGGGCGCTGCTGGCCGAACTCACCGAACTGGGCGGCAAGGTCGTCAGCGGCACCCCCATCACGGCTTTGGCTCAGCTCCGGGAGCTCACCGGGGAGCGGCCCGATATCGTCATCCTCGACACCGCGCCCCGGGGTGCGCTCACCATCCTCGGCGACGCGCTGCCCGACCGGGTCCGGCGCGCGCTCGGCCGGTACCGCTACGGTCCGGCGGCTTTCAAGGTCGATTTCGCTGTCGAGGGCGATATCCCGTGGATCAACGAGGACTGCCGGCGGGCCGGAACCCTGCATCTGGGTGGTGGCGCCGCCGAGATCGCCGCTGTCGAGAAGGGCACGGTGCGCGGCGATCCGGTCGAGCGGCCGTTCGTGCTGCTGGGGCAGCAGTATCTGGCCGACCCGGCCCGGTCGCGAGGTTCGGTCAACCCCGTCTACGCCTACGCGCATGTCCCGCATGCCTATACCGGCGATGCCACCGAGGCGATCATCGGGCAGATCGAGCGTTTCGCGCCCGGGTTCCGGGACCGGATCGTGGCGACCTCGACCCGCGATCCCGCCGCGCTCGCGGCCTACAACGCCAACTACGTCGGCGGGGATATCGGGGCGGGCGCGAATACCGCCAGGCAGATCGCATTCCGGCCCAGGATCGCCCTGAATCCCTATTCGCTCGGGGTGCCCGGCGTGTATCTCTGCTCGTCGGCGACCCCGCCGGGCGCGGGCGTCCACGGAATGGGCGGCTTCCACGCCGCCGAGGCAGCGCTCGCGCGGTTGCGGTGAGACCGCCCGGGTTCCGAGGTCGAGAACACCGGACCCGGTGGTGAATCCACAACCACGAACGAAATGGGCGCTCGTGCGGTGTGCGGGGTACGGCCGCCGGTCACGCGACTGCCCCACCGGAACGCCGGATCGGCGCCGCGTCGGACGACCTCAGACGTATTGGAGCGCGCCGGCCGGACGGGCCTGAACCGACGCCGCCGGGCGGGCCTTGGGCAGCACGCCGAGCGGGCGGGACTGCTGCAGTGTCGGATGCACCCGGACCTGGCCGTCCTCCACATTGCGCCAGATGCCCAGCGCCGTCATCCGCACGGGCGCGGCCAGCCGGTGGTCGAAGGCCATCCGGTCCACCGGGCCGCAGATGGAGACCGCGGCCACCGCCTGACCGATATCGCCGACCGGCGCCGCCACGCATCCGAACCCGGACAGTGACTCCTCGCGTTCGAAGGCGATACCGTGCGCGCGAACCTTGGCCAGTTCGGCGCGCAGCTGCGCGGCCGTGGCGATGGAGTAGCGGGTGCGCGGCCGGACCGGGCCGGCGCCGAACACATCGCCGCGCTCCGCACCTGCGTAGGCGAGCATGGCCTTGCCGACCGCCGTACAGTGCGCGGGCTGCCGGCCACCCACCCGGGTGGGCACCGCGCCCGCCAGCCGCCCGCCGATCTTGTCCAGGTACACCACATCGGGGCCGTCGAGTACAGCGAAGTGCACGACGAATCCGGTCGTGCGGTGCAGTTCGTGCAGGAACGGCACCGCGGCCCGGTGCAGGCGGTCCTGATGCACCGCCAGCGAACCGAGTTCCATCAGCCGCAGGCCCAGTTCGTAGTCGCGGCCGTCGCGGCGCAGCCAGCGCAGTTGCACCAGCCGCTCCAGGATGCGGTGCGCCGAGGACCGGGGCAGCCCGGTACGGCGCACGATCTGCGCGAGGGTGAGGCGTCCCGGGCCCTCGAACGCGTCGAGGACCAGCGAGACGCGATCGAGCACAGCGCTCGGGGTGGCGGCGTCGGCCTGGACAGTCATGAGCCCTCCATTGGGTCTTGCGAACTGATGCCAATCGAATATGCCGATTAGGCATATTCCTATTAGTACCATCGCGATGTGGGGGCTGTCACAAAAACCCGAAAAGTTGGCCGAAAATAACGAACGACCCCCTGGACCGGGCAAAATGCTCGGTCCAGGGGGCCGGAGTAGCGGTGTTATTACATCGCCGCCAAGGGTTCGCTACCGGACCAGTCGTGGCCCCAATAGCTGTCCGCGGTGATCTCCTCGGCCGTGTAGTACCGCTCGTCGACCCGCATCCCCTCGGTGCCGAACTCGATATCCCAGCCACCGGGCGCGCGGACGTAGAACGACACCATCTTGTCGTTGGTATGCCGGCCCAGGGTCGAGGACACCGCGAAGCCGTCCTCGGCCACCCGGTCCAGCGCCTGACCGACCGCGTCCAGCGAATCCACCTCCACCATGATGTGGATGAGGCCGGGCGCACCGCCGTGCGGCGCCGGGCACAGGGCCAGGCTGTGATGCCGTTCGTTGACGCCCAGGAAGCGGATGCGCATCGGCCCGAACTCCGGCGGCGCCGGGATACGGAACGCGCCGCGCGGCAGGAACCCGAGCACGTCGGTGTAGAACTCGAACGCGCCGTTGGGGTCCATGGTCGGCAGCACCACATGACCCAGGCCCTGGGCCCCCGTCACGAAACGCGCGCCGAACGGCGTCACGACCGGGCTGTGGTCGAGGATCGGACCGTAGAACACCTCGAGGGTGGCGCCGGCGGGATCGGTGAAGGTGATCGCCTCCTCCACCCGGCGGGCGTCGGCATCTTCCTGCGAGAGCTGTTCCACCGTGATCCCGGCCTTCGACACCGCCTCCCGCACCCGGCGCAGAGCGGCACCGTCACGCACCTCCCAGCCGATCCGCACCACTTCGTCGGTATCCCCGGCCACCACGGTGAGCCGCGCGGCCCGCTCGTCCATCCGCAGATAGAGGGCGTTCTCGTCCGGGCCGCTGCCTTCGGCGAAGCCCAGTACCTCGAAGGCGAACTGCCGCCAGCGCGGCAGATCGGTCGTCTGGATCTGTACGTAGCCCAGGCCCTTGATATCGGTCATTGTTCGGTCTGTCCTTCTCGTTCGTCGTCCGGGCCGGTCAGATCATCGAGCGCAACTGGTCGGCGGGATCGAATCCCATCGAACTCAGCGACGCGGCGTGATAGACCGTGCTGGGGACGTGGATGGCGTGATTGAGGCCGGCGTGCGCGTCGCGCCAGAAACGCTGCAGCGGTTTGTCCATCCGCAGCGCGTTACCGCCCGACCGGGCGAAGATCTGATCGACGGCCATCACGGCCCGCCAGGCCGCGCGCACCTGGGTGCGCCGCACGGCCGCCCGCTCCGCGAAATCGACCTCGCCGCCGGCGTCGACGATGCCCCAGATCCGGTCCACATTGGCGAGCAGTTCCTGGCGCGCGGCATTGATATCGGCGGCGGCCTCGCTGATCGCGAACAGCACGTACGGGTCGTCCTTCACCGCGACGCCCTGCGCGCCCACTCGTTCGCGCTGGTAGTCCAGGTGCGCGGCCAGGGCGCCCTCGGCGATACCGATCACCGCGGCGGTGATGCCGAGCGGGAACATGGTCGACCACGGCATCTTGTACAGGGTCTCGGTGGCGCCGTACTCGCGCTGCGCGGTGCCGTCGATGACGTGGTCGCCGTTCATCACCCGGTACGAGGGCACGAACGCGTCCTTGACGATGATGTCCTTGGATCCGGTGCCCTTCAGCCCCACTACATTCCAGGAATCCTCGACGATCTGGTAGTCGGCGCGGGGCAGGATCATATGCAGCATGGTCGGCGGGTTCGCGATACCGCCCTGTTCGTCACCGAGCAGGGCGCCGAGGAAGATCCAGTCGCAGTGGTCGGTGCCGGAGCTGAACTGCCACCGGCCGTTGAAGATATAACCGCCGTCGACCGGGCGCGCGATACCCGTCGGCGCGTAGGGCGAGGCCATCCAGGTGTCGTTATCGGCGCCCCACACCTCCTCCTGCACCTTCGGATCGGCGAAGGCGAGCTGCCAGGGATGCACACCCACGATGCCGCAGATCCATCCGGTGGCCGGATCCAGGGCCGCCGCGGCCATCACCGATTCGGCGAATTCGCGCGGATGCGCCTCGAATCCGCCGTATTTCTTCGGCTGCAGGAGCCGGATCGGCCCGGCCGTCTTCAGGAGTTTGGCGGTCGAATCCGGGAGCCGGCCCAGCCGTTCGGCTTCCGGCGCCTGTTCCCGCAGCTGATCCGCGATCGCCGCGAGATTGTCGATAACTGTGCTCATCAGTGAATTCCTTTGTGAGGGGCGGGCCGGACGGCCACGGCCACCGACGGTGAAAAGGTGTGTGCGCTGCGTCGTAGGCGATCGAGCGGGAAACGGGCCCGGTCAGGCGGTGGTGTCGACCACCGCGCCGCGGGCGATATTGTCCGCGACCTCGGCCTCCCAGCTGGTGACCGCGCGTTCGGTGTCGATCTCGAACTCGAACCGTTTGGTCATATCCTCGGTGACGTCCTCGACGTCGACGTAGAACTGCTGGTACCAGCGCCGCAGCTGATACACCGGGCCGTCCTCCTCCGACAGCAGCGGGTTGTCGATCGGCGCCTTGTTCTTCCAGATCTCGACGTCCTGTTCGAAACCCACCTCGACACCGCGCGCGAACTGCGCCGCCATCGCCTCGGCGGCCTCGTCCGACATACCCTGCGGCTTCTTCACCATCGCGCCGTACTGCAGCACGAACGAATTGGCGGTCACCGGATAGTGGCAGTTGATGAGCACCGTTTCGATCGTCATCCCCTGCGCGTCGTTCCACAGCCAGTCGATCATGTAGGACGGGCCGAAATAGGAGGCGTCCGACCGCAGCGCTGAGTTCGGGTCGTCGTAGCTGGTTCCGACATTGATATCGCCGCGCGGCGTGGACCGCATGTACTGCGTGGCCACATGCCCTTCGAAAACATTCTTGAAATAGCGCGGGAAGGAATAGTGGACGTAGAAGAAGTGCGCCATATCGACGACATTGTCGACGATCTCACGGCAGTTCGACCCCTCGACGTAGAGCGTGTTCCACGTCCAATCGGTCCATTCGGAGGTGCCGTAGCCCTCGAGTACGGGAATGGTGACCTCGTCGGTGGGCTTACTGCCCTGTGGGTCGTGCCAGACGAAGAGCTGACCGTTGCGTTCCAGCGTGGGCCAGGTCCGGGTCTTGGCCAGTGGCGGGACGCGGCGCGCGTACGGGATCCCGGTGCATTTACCGTTGCCGCCCCAGCGCCAGTCGTGGAACGGGCAGGCGATGGAATCGCCCTTGACGGTGCCCATCGCCAGATTGCCGCCCATATGGCGGCAGTAGGCGTCGAGGACGTGCAGCGTCTTATCGGTCTCGGATTCGAACACCACCAGCGTGGTACCGAAGGCCTTCACCTCGTGCGGTTGCCCGTCCCGGAACGATTTCGCCAGGCCCAGGCAGTGCCAGCCGCGCGCGAACCGCGTCGGGGCCGCCGCGGCTTCGATCGTCCTGTATTCCTCTGTACCGTGCTGGGTTCGCCCGTTCGGTGCATGAGCCGGCATCGGAACCTCCATGTTCCAACGGAGTTGTGTGACTGCGCCGATAGTGACCCGGACCGCGGAGGCGGGCGGTCGCCTGTTCCGGTGAGTGGAAAGGTTTCGGCGGACCCGTGTCGACCGGTCGCGGGTCATGCAGTTTCTCGCCGGGAGGGCCGCGACCCGGCCCGGAACCCCTCCCCACGACCGCACGAATCGCATGGGGGGTGTGACGCGTACCACCGAGAACCGGCCGCTGAGCGGGGTGGGTGGCGTTGTCCCAGGTAAGCCGACGATAGGATTACGGAATGAGCGTCGACAACCGCCGGGCCGGGCCGTCCTCGCCGCCGGTGCGCGCGAGGGGGCGCGGAGACGACCTGTCCAACGCGACAGGCGACGCCCGCAAATCCGAGGAACCGGCCCGTCCCGTGCGGCGCCGGCCGAAGAACCGGCGGGCCCAGATCGCGGCCGCCGCGGCCCAGGCGTTCGGTTCGTACGGGTACCACAGCGTGAGCATGGAGGATATCGCCGGCGGGCTGGGCATCAGCTCCGCCGCCCTCTATCGCCACTACCCCAGTAAGTACGCGCTGTTCCAGGAGGAATCGCTGCGGGTGGGGCAGGCCATGGCCGAATCGGTGCGGCTGCCGGCCGAGGCCGCCGAACGTTCACCCGAGAATCGCCTGCGGCAGGTGCTGGAAGGTTTGAGCACGGTCACGGTGGCCAACCGGGCCAGTGTCACATTGGTGCGCTGGGAAGGCCGGTATCTCGAACCCGCCGACCGCGAGGTCCGGGCCGAGCAGGAAAAAGCGGTACTCGACGCGCTGGACGCCCGGCTCGCCGCTTACGCCCCCGCCCTGGGCAACGCCGACCGCCTGGTGCTGGTGATCACGCTGATGTCCACCATCACCAGCATCGCCGACCACCACGCCGCGCTACCCACCAAATCGCTGGTCGCCCTGCTCGTTTCGACCTGCATGAATATCGCGCGGACCAGGTTGCCCGCGCCGGTGGATATCGCACCCGTTCCGCCGGTCGAGATTCCGGAATCGTTCAAACACGAACTTCTGCTGCGTAAGGGAGTCGAGCTGTTCCACGCCCGCGGCTACCCCAATGTGAGCGTGGAGGATATCGCCACCGCCGCCGGGCTCTCCGCGGCGTCGGCGGTGTACCGCTTCTACCGCGGTAAGAGCGATCTGCTGACAGCGGCCTTCCGCCGGGCGGCCGAACGGGTGTCCAGCGCGATCGGCCCGGCCGTCGCCGCGTCGTCGGGCCCGCGTGAGGCGCTGGACTCGCTGATCGACCAATACGTCGAAGGTTCGTTCGCGGAACGTGAATTGACTTTCGTCTACTACACCGAATTCCAGCATGTGCCCGCGGAGGAGCGCGCGGCGCTGCGCAATGTGCAACGGCTGAGCGTGGACGAATGGGCCCGGCTGGTCCGCCAGGTGCGTCCGGACCTGTCCGGTCCGCAGTCCCGCTTCCTGGTGCATGCCGCATTCGCCCTGGTGGTGGACCTGGGCCGATCCTTCGGCACGGTCGCGGCCGCGTCCCAGGAACGGGTGGCCCTGCTCATGCGGACCGTGCTGTACGGCCGGCCGGCGGCCTAGCGCGCCGGTAGCGGTCACGGCACCGGCGCCGGCGTCAGCGGTGAGTTCATCTGGTTCACCAGCCAGCGCCCGTCGGTCTTCTCCATCCGCATCACCATCGCGAGCTGGCCCTGTGTCGGCTGTCCCCGGGTACCGAGGCTGGTGATGGTCTGGCCGATCACCACCACCGCCTCTGCGGATCGCGGGTCGGCGGATTTGACGGCGCACTGAATATCTCCCGCCGTGGCCACCACCTGACCCGCCACCAGAGCTTCGCGCAGTTCGGCTGTGGTGGTCTCGAATTCCTTCTTCCAGTCGCCGGTGGCGCCGGACAGCACGGCTTCGAAATACGGGTCCAGATTCTTCGCGTCGTAGTTGCCCAGCACCGGCGCGTACCGGCAGGCCGCCTGCCGGACCTCCTCGTGCGCGGCCAGGGTTTCGGCCTGGTCTCGCTCCTGCACGAACAAGTAGGCCCCGACCCCGAGCGCCGCGATCAACATCACCACGGCCGCCACCAGCCCCGCCAGGAGTCCCCTGAGCCGAGACCGCGCCGTCACCGAGGCCGTGGCGGGCCTCATCGCGGCGGCGCCCGCCTTGTCCGGCTGCTCGGCGGCCACCGCGCTGTCACCGGCGGCGTCGCCCGCGGCCGTCTTCCCGGCCTGTTCCACTTCCACGGAACCCGATTCGGCTGCTTTCTCGCTCATTCTCGCCTTACTCCTAACGACCCGGGATCGGGCGGGACAGTTCATCGCCGGTGACACCCGGCGGGGGCCCGGACGTATCGTCGGGCACATCCGGCCGCGGCGCGTTGGCCGAACCGCGCACCTGCAGTGCGGGATCGTCGGTGACGCAGTAGTTGTACAAGCGCACCCGGCTGTCGGCGCGTTCGGTGGGAACCACCGGTATCGTGTTGTATTCGCAGGTGGGGCGAGGCCAGATATCGACCAGCGTATGGAACATCCCGTCGTGCACCGGGACGTTCAGTGCCGCCGAACCCGCCCGCAGGGCCGGGAACAGTGCCGCGATCGCCGGCTGCCGCAGTTTGGCGGCCCGGGTGATGGCCACGAAATTGGTGACCAGGTTCGTGATCGGATCCTGGGTGTCGGTGATGAACCCGCCGAGGGTCGCGAGCTGGCCTGGGGCCAGTTCCAGCAGCCGGCGCACTTCCTGGTCGGCGGCGGTGAGCTGCTGGAAGAGCGCGCCCGCCGAACCGGTGAGCGTGCCCAGGTCGGGCTGGGCGTACTGGGTGGTTTCGGCGATGACCGAGAGGTTCTCGATGAGCTGTTTCGTCTGTGGGAGCAGATTCTCCAGCCCCGCCATCGCCCGGCTGATCCCGGAGATCATATTGCGCAGCCGGTCCGGCCCACCGGCCAGCGCCTTGTCCAGTTCGTCCACGATCACGGTGAGCCGTTCCGGATTGAGACCGCTGATCATGGCGCTCATATTCGACAGCAGCGATTGCACGGTCACCGGGATACGGGTCCGCGTGATATCGACCCGGTCGCCGTCGCGGAGGTAGGGGCCGGTATCGGCGTCCGGACGGAAATCCAGGTACTGCTCGCCGACCGCCGACAACCGGCCCACCACCACGGTGCCGCCCACCGGGATCTCGGTCTTCGAATCGATCTCGGCCACCGCCTCGATCCCGGTTTCCGAGACCCGCACATCGGCGACCCGGCCGATCCGGGTACCGCGGAAGCTCACATCGTTACCGGTCAGCAGCCCGCCGGAGCCCGGCAGTTCGACCGTGACCCGGTAGGTGCTGTCGGGCAGCACATTGACGCGCAGGACCTCCGCGCCCAGGTATCCACAGCCCACCACCAGCACGATCACCAGGCCGATGTTCGCGACGCCGATCCGGCGCCGGACCAGCCAGTTCCAGAGCGGAATGTTCATCGCGGACCTTCCTGACCGGGCGCGGCGGGTTGCGGCGGACTCGTCAACCGGCCCTGGATCTTCGCCAGGACCTGCGCGAGGCTGCCGATGAAGGCGGGTACATCGGTGCCGTCCGGCAGTCGGCTGTTGTTCGGATCGGTCAGGGCTCCGACACTGAGGTAGGAGACCCGGGCCGCGACGGCCAGCGCCGGTCCCTCGAACGACTGGTCCAGGGACGGGTACAGGGCGTGCAGCCCCTCCAGGGTCTGGCGCAGGTTGTCGCCCATGGCGGTGAAGCCACCCATGAGCGCTCGGATACTGCCGAACAGGCTGATGAACTCCGGGCTCGTCGTATCGGTGAAATCACCCAGGGCCGCCATCGTCACCGAGATCTTCTGGATCAGCCCGGTGATATCGCGGTTGTTCTCCGCCACCAGTCCGAGCAGATCGGGGAACGTATCCGCCGCCTCTCCCAGTTCCTGTTTGCGCGCGGCCATTTCACCGGTGAGCACGTTGAGCCCGTGCAGCACGCTGTCGATATCGGAGGTCCGGGCGTTCAGCGCGCCCAGCACCTGCGTCATCTCGGTGATCAGATGCGCCAGCTGCGGTGCCCGCCCGGCGAACATGGAATCCATCTCGGCGGTGATACGTGCCGCCTGATTCAATCCGCCGCCGTTGAGCAGCAGGGATACCGACACCATGAGTTCCTCCACCGACGCGCCCGCGCCGGTGTGGTCGGTGTCGATGACATCGCCCTCGCCGAGCAGCGCCGCGTTCGGATCCTCGCGCGGCAGGGTCATGGCGATGAAGATGTCACCGAGCGGGGTCGACTGGCGCAGTTCGGCGGTGGTGCCACGCGGCAACTGGATGTCCTCGCGGATCAGCAGATCCACATCGGCGATGAAATCGGTGGCCGAGATCCCGGTCACCACCCCGATATCGGTACCGCCGATCTTCACATGCGCGCGGTCGGGCAGATTCAGCGCGTCGGTGAAACGCGCCCGCACGGTGTACCCCGGCCCGCCGATCCCCGGTTCGGGCATCGGCACATCCTGCACCGTCACCGCCCCGCACCCCGACACCCCCACCACAACCGCCAGCACCAGAGCCGCGAGTCCGATCCTCATATCCATCCCTTCTCTGGACAGACGCCTGCATGGGCGGGGCCCGCCCGGTTCTGGGCCCTGATGGCCGAGCACCGCCCCCCCGCCAAGGAGGACCCGCCCGCGCGTAAGCATGCA